>JAYUOR010000322.1:0-10820 GCA_043760765.1 Planctomycetota bacterium
GGACGCGCGGCTTCCTGGATTTCGGCCATCGCCGTGCGCGCCAGGGCGGGCGGCGCGCGCACGCTCGAGATGGACATCGCCGAGGGCGGATCACCAGGCCACGGACCGCGCGCGAAGTGGGGCATGGCGATCGACCTTGACCTGTGCACTGCCTGCGGCGGATGCGTGGTGGCCTGCGCTTCGGAGAACAACGTGCCGAGCACGGGACTGACCACGGCGGATGCCGGCACATCGATCGCCTGGATGGGCCTGCTGCCCAAAGAGGATGCGCGCGACGAACTCGAATTGCCTGAGCTTTTGCCGATGCCGTGCATGCACTGCGAGGATGCGCCGTGTGTCAAAGTCTGCCCGGTCAACGCGACCTACCAGAACGACGAAGGGCTCGTCGTGCAAATTTCGGATCGTTGCATCGGCTGCCGCTACTGCATGGTTGCCTGCCCGTATTCGCGGCGCTTCTTCAACTGGAAGGAGCCGGAGTGGCCGGAGACGTACAAGAACTTCCTCAACCCCGATGTCTCGACGCGGCCCGAGGGCGTGATCGAGAAGTGCAGCTTCTGCAGCCACAGGATCCGCAAGTTGCGCGAAGAATCCCGCGTCAACGAGCACACGATCACCGACGCCGACCTGCAGCGCCTGCCGGCTTGCGCACAGACTTGCCCCGCGAATGCGATAGTGTTCGGTGACCTCAACGATTCCGCGAGCCAAGTGTCGCGCATGGCGGCAAGCCCGCGCTCGTCGCGCCTGCTCGAGCACTTGGGCGCGAAGCCGAAAGTTTTCTACCTCGCGCGTGAACGGAGGCAGGACGGATGAGCGCCTGGGATTCGACCGGCGGTGTCGCGCCGATCCGCATGGCACGCTTTGGATTGCCTTTCATCGCGGCCATGCTCGTGCTGGCCGCTCTGGTCGCGCTCGGCGGCTACGGCTATTTGCAGCAGCGCTTGCACGGCGACATCGTGACGGGTCTGCGCACGGTAGGAAAGGGCGGACCGGCCTGGGGCGTGTACATCTGCTTCGACGTGATGTTCGTCGGTTTTGCGTTCGCCGGAATCAGCCTGAGCGCGATCGTGCGCCTGTTCCGCATCCATACGCTCTGGCCGATCACGCGCCTGGCCGAAGTGCTGGCCGTGATCTCGCTGATGATGGCGGGAATCTGTGTCATCGCCGACCTCGGTCGCCCGCTGCATGGTCTGATGAACCTGCCGCTGTACGCGCGCACGAGTTCGCCGTTCTTTGGCACCTTCACGCTGGTCATCGGCGCGGGATTGACCGCCAGCCTGATCTATCTGTTCCTCGACGAGCGCGTGGACTCGGCCTGGTGGGCCCAGCAGGGCGCGCCGCGCGGTTGGGTGTTTCGTTGGAGCGCGGTGGGCTTCCGCAACACCGCCGAGGAAATGCGCCGGCATCGCAAGACGAGTTTCTGGCTGTCGCTGATCCTGCTGCCGTTGATGCTGCTCTCGTATTCGACGCTTGGATTCGTGTTCGGCATCCAGGGCGGCCGACCCGGATGGTTCGGAGCGTTGCAGGCGCCGAGCTTCGTGATCCTTGCTGCGATGTCCGGCCTCGGGCTGATCGTCGCGATAGCGGCCATCGCGCGCTGGCTCCTGGATTTGCAGGAGTTCATCACCGAGCGCGCGTTCCTGTGGCTGGGCAGCGCGCTCGGCGTGCTCGCGCTTGCCTACATGTACCTGCTCGGCGTCGATGCCTTGACTTCGCGTTACGCGTCGTCGGCGGCGCAGCGCGATCTTGCCGTGGAGATCACGCAGGGAGGTTACGCGCCGATGTTCTGGGGCATGTTCGCCTGTTACTTGATCCCTGCGATCCTGCTCGTCTATCGCGGACTGAGCCGCGCACCGTCGGTCGTCGTCGCCGCGCTGTGCGGAGTGCTCGTCAACATCGGTGCCGTGGTCAATCGCTATTTGATCGTGGTGCCGTCGCAGACTCGCGGGCAGTTGCTGTTGTGGCCCAAGGGCAGTTACACGCCCACCTGGGTCGAGTTCGCGGTGCTCAGCGGTGTGCTGGCGTTGGGCGGCATGCTCTTCCTCATTTATTTGCAGTGGTTCCCGGCCGTTCCAATGGAGACCGTCGGTCTGGTCATGCCGGTGCAGGCGGCCAAAGAAGGACGCAGGCGTGCGCGCTTGCGAATGTTGGCGACCTGGATGACCCTGATCTTCGGGCTGACCCTCGCGATCGTCGGCCTGGCGCTCTCCGCGCGCTTCGGCACGCGGCCTGAAGGCGATCCGCTCGTACTCGGCAGTCCCGTGATTTTCCTCTCCGGCGTGGTTTGCATGCTCGGATCGGCAGTGGTCTACGAGCTGTTCCCGTCGGCTCGGTTGCAGCAGACGACCGGCTGATCCAGGGCAGCGTTGCCTTGGTGCAAGCAGGCTTCGCGGGCTACAGTCATGACCTTGCGATGGCAGCCTGTATCCGATCCACGGTGTTGCTGGTCGTGCTGACGGCCGGTGGGGGATGTGCGGCTGAGAATCGCGCGAATTCGTACGATGTCCCGGCACCCAACGCGCCGGGTCTGCGGTACTTGCGCACTGAAGTGCGGCACTACGACAGCGAATCCGGCGCGTACGAGCTCGATGTGGACGTCTTCGAGTTGTGCAACCAAACGGGGATCGAGTTCTTTTACTTCAATAGCGGACCTGCCTGGCGCCTTGGAGTCACGCAGGTCCAACGCGACGGCCGTTGGTATGGCGTGCTGCCGATCATCAATGGCGATAGCGGCTTCGGTCTGCAGAACTTGTTGCCCGGACAAACGATCGAGATCGCCGATCGAAGTCTCGCGGAACGCTCGCGCTACAGGATTGGCCTGAACAGCTACGCGACCTTCGAGGCCGTGACCGTGAAGAGTCAGGTCTACGAGCCGCCCGACCTCTTCGTTCCGGGGCATTCGGAGCGTGTCTCGAAATCCGAGACTGGCTTCCCACACCTCGCTTCGGAGGACTAGGCCGGCGAAGCACGCACCACGCTGTTCGCGGCCTCAGCCCAGCGGCCGCTTGAACGGTTCGCTCCACAGCGTCGTCAGCGCGCTCACGAGGACGACAACCAGCCACGCGGCCGGTGCGAACGGTTCGAGGTCGAGCAGGTCCGCGAGCGGCGGCACGTAGATCATCGCCAATAGAACTGCGAGCACAGCGACGATCGCGGCGAGCAACGTCGGAGTGGAGCGCAGGCCCGTGCGCCAGAACGGTGCGTGGGGCGCACGCTCCACCATCAAGAGCAGCGGTTGACTGGCAAGAATTGTGGCGAAGCCCAGTGCGCGCGCCTGTTCGACGGGCCAGCCGAAGCTCAGCGCGCCCAGGTAACAACCGACGACTCCGCCGGCCAGCGTCAGGCCGACCATGTACGGCCGCCACAGGGCCGCGATCCCCAGCGAACGCCCCGAGGGGCGCGGTGCACGACGCATCACATCTTCATCGGCAGCATCGGCCTCGAAGACCAGGCTGACGATCGGGTGCAGCAACAACTCGAGCAGCACGAGGTGCACGGGCAGCAAGAGCAGCGGCTTGCCGAGCAGCGGCACGAGGAACGCCGCGATCAACAGCGCGGGATGGAACGCGATCAGGTAGGCGAACGCGCGCGACAAGTTGTCATAAATGCGTCGCCCGTCGCGCACGGCGCGCACGATCGTCGTGAAATTGTCGTCGAGCAAGACCATCGTCGCGGCTTCGCGCGCGACATCGGTGCCGCGTTGGCCCATGGCGATGCCGATGTCGGCCACGCGCAGGGCCGGCGCGTCGTTGACGCCGTCGCCGGTCATTGCCACCACTTCACCGCGCGCGCGCAGGGATTCGACGAGGCGGTATTTCTGCTCCGGCCGCGTGCGCGCGAAGACATTCGCGGACGAGATCAGGCGCTCGAAGCCTGCCGCATCCTGCGTGTCGAGTTCGTCGCCCGAGGCGATCAAGTCGATTCCATCGCTACCCTGGTGGGCGAGGCCGAGGCCCTCGGCGACCGCATGCGCCGTCGCGGGATGGTCGCCGGTGATCATGATCACGCGGATTCCCGCCGCGCCACATTCGGCGAGCGCATCGGCCACGCCCTCGCGGATCGGATCGCTGAAGGCGACCAGGCCCGCGAAGTGCAACACGTCCTCGTCGCTTTCGCGCACTCCCGTCGGCCCGTCTTTCGCCACTCCGACCGCAACCGCGATCACGCGCAGGCCGTCGGCCGCGAGCTCTTCGTTCTTCGCATGCGCCCAGGCGCGCTCGCTTTCCGTTGCCGTCGAATGGGCGAGGATGCCTTCGAGCGAACCCTTACTGGCGACGACCGTGCTGGAATCCGCGCTGCGCCAGACGTGCGTGAGGTATTTGTCGATCCCGTCGAAGGGCCAGTCGTTCATGAGCGTTTCACGGTGCAGCCGTTCCGGATCGAGACCGCGCTGTCTTGCGTATTGCAGGATCGCCCGATCGAGCGGATCGAAGGGATCGGGCTCGCAGGCTCGCACTGCTGCCTGTGCAAGCGCACGGTCGCTTTCCGGCCCGGGCTTCGGGACGCACAGTTGCGTGACCGCAAGCCGGCCTTCGGTCAATGTGCCGGTCTTGTCCGTGCAGATCACCGTGGCCGAACCCAGGGTCTCGACCGCGGGCAGGCGACGTACGAGCGCCTTGTCGCGCGCGAGTCGCCAGGCTCCGAGCGAGAGGTACAGACCATACACGAGCGAAAATTCCTCGGGAATCGCAGCGATGGCGAGGCTGACCGCGGCGATGACGGCTGCGCCGAAGCCGTGACCGCGCAAAACTTCGATCGCCATGACCAACACGCACAGCAGCGCAGCGACGACGCCGAGTACGCGCACGAGCTTTCCGAGCGCGCGCTGAAGTGGCGTCGTGTGCTCCTTCACACCATAGAGCAGCGTACCGATCGCGCCGTGGCGTGTGCGCGCGCCGGTCGCGGTGACTTCCGTGCTCGCTCGGCCCGAAGAGACTGTGGTGCCCGCGAAGACGAGTTCGCCGACCGACTTGTGCACGGGCAACGATTCACCGGTCAACGCGGCCTCGTCGGTCGAGAGCTGCGTGAGTTCGATGACGCGAGCATCGGCCGGGACGATGTCGCCTTCGCGCAGACTGACCACGTCGCCGACGACCAACTGATCAGCAGCCAGCCGCACTTGCAGGCCGTCGCGCCAGACGCTTGCATTCGGCGCAGTGACCTGACGCAGGCGCTCCAACGTGCGCTCGGCGCGCGCTTCGAGCAGCCAACCCACCGCGGCCACGGGCACGACGGCGATGAACGCAACGATCGCATCCGTCGTGTTGCCGATGAACAGATACGTCGGCGCGGCGACGAGCAGCAAGAGTACCATCGGGTCCTTCAGCGGACCGATCCAGCGCAGCCATCGGCTGCTTGCACTCGCCGGCACGAGCAAATTCGGTCCGTCGGTCAACAAGCGGATCCGCGCTTGCGCGGCCGTCAGTCCGCGCACGCCCGGCGCTGGACTTGCCGGACCGGCACTCGTCGTCGTCATTGTTGCGCGGGACACTTCATTCATCTGCGAGGTTCCTCGCATGGATCGTAGCCTTTGTTGCGCTGGGTACGCAGGTAGCGCGTAGGGGCAGACTTCGTAGACGCACTGCGGTTCTTTGCGTGTGGGCCGCGCGTCTCGTTCGATCTAGCTTGTGGATTGGCTGCGAGCCGCCGTCGCATCGGTTTGGAGAGAGCTGTTTACCAACTTGATCTAGCTGGAGTCCTTCGATGAAGAATGCACTTGTTCTCAATCTCACGCGTGCCGCGTTCGCGCTGGCCGCACTCTCGGTTTCGAGCCAGGCTCAACTCGTGGCCACGGACCTCAACACCGGCCTGACGCCGACGGACCTCGTCAACACGCTGCTCGGCGGTGCGATCAGCATCTCGAACGTCACCTACTCCGGGGCCAATGTCGCTGCCGGACGCTTCAGCGGCGGAACCGGGATCCTCGGGTTCGACGCTGGAATCTTGCTGAGCTCCGGGGGTGTGACGAACGTCACTGCCGTGGGTGGCCTGAACAACGACGACTCCATCACGGTGGACAACAATCTGCCGGGCGACCCGAACCTCGATTCTCTGATCCCGGGATATTCGAGTTTCGACGCGTCGGTGCTCGAGTTCGACTTCGACTGCCCGACGCTGCAATCCGTCTCGTTCGAATACGTCTTTTCTTCGGACGAATACAACGAATACGTGAACACTTCCTTCAACGACGTGTTCGGCTTCTTCGTCAACGGCGTCAACGTGGCGGTGCTGTCGGACGGTGTGACCCCGGTCTCGATCAACAACGTCAACGGTGGCAATCCGTACGGCGTGGGCGCGAGCAATCCGCTGGACTACATCAACAACGACTGCGACGACTTGATCGGAGCACCGGGATTTCCTTGTGTTCCCTTCGTCAACACGGAGATGGACGGCCGCACGATCGTCCTGACCGTGTTCACCCAGATCTTGCCCGGCGTGAATCACATCAAACTCGCCGTCGCCGATGCGGGCGACCACGTCCTGGACTCGAACGTGTTCATCAAGGCGCACACGTTCACGTGCGGTCCGCCTTGCCCGCGGCCTTCGGTGTACTGCGTCGCGAAGACGAACTCGCTCGGCTGTACGCCTGAGATCGAGATGACCGACTCGCCGAGCGCCACCGGCCTCACCGTCTGCCAACTCGAGACACATTTCGTGCTGGCTAACAAGCCGGGGTTCTACCTGCACACAATTCACGGTTCGCTGAACCAACCGTTCCACGGCGGAACGCTGTGCATCTCGAATCCGCTGCGCCGGCACTCCCCGCGGCTCGCCCTCGGCGCAGGCGTCGGCTGCGACGGCAGATACGAAGAGGACTTCAACGCCTACATCGCCTCGGGCCGCGACCCGGCGCTCGTCGAGGGCATCGTCGTCTGGGTGCAGACCTGGGCGCGCGATCCTAACGCGGCGTACGGCGACAGTTTGAGCGACGCAGTCGAAGCGACGATTTGCCCGTGACCTGGAGAGCGTCCATTCATCAGGCTCCGAGCCAAGGAGAGAACGACATGTCGACACACACATCGGTATTGGGAAGCTTGGCGTGCGGGCTCATGATCTCGGCTGCGATGGCCGGCATGGCTGATGCCGGGCCCTTGGCTCCCCAGGGCGCCGGCCAGTGCCTCGTCTTCGACGGCGTCGATGACTTCGTCGGCGTGCCGCGCTCCGATTCGCTCGAGCCTGATGAATTCACCGTGGAACTGTGGGCCTGGCTCGACGGGCCACAGGACTGGAACACGCGTCTGTTGCGCAAGGGGCTCGACGACGCCTATTTCATCACCTGCGATCAAGACCTCGACTTGCGCATGCAGTTCATGATCACGCGCGGCCATGCCATTCGAATCCAGTCCAAAGACGACCAGCCGCACACCGCCTACATCGGCTCGTGGCATCACTTCCTCGGCGTCTATGCCGTGAACCACGCGGACTTTTGGGTGGACGGCGTGAAGAAATCGAGCTCCGGCCACGGACTGGGCCCGATGACTCACCTGCCGCTGACCGACCTTTGCATCGGTGCTGGGCTGCCCGTCCCGTTGCAGAACGAGTATTTCAAGGGCCGTATCGACGAGGTGCGTATCTGGAACTACCCGCGCACGGCGCAACAGATCGCGGCGACCTGGCACACGAGCGTGCCCGCAAACGATCCAGGCCTGGTGGCCTACTGGACCTTTGACGAGGGCTCCGGCCAGATCGCGGGGGACTCCTCGCCGTTTGCGAACCACGGTCAACTTGGAGCGAGCGCGGCGGCGGAGTCGGACGATCCGACCTGGATGATTTCGGATGCACCGATCGGCCCGCTGACCTGCTTTGCGCAGCGCTACTGCGCGAGCCTGCCGAACTCGACGGGGCTGGGCGCCTTGATCGACGTCGCCGGAAGTTTCTCGGTCGGCGCGAACGAAATGCATCTGCTGGCGAGCGACTGTCCGCCCTCCAAACGTGGCATCTTCTTCTACGGTCAGACCCGCGTGCAGTATCCGTTCGGCGACGGCTACCTGTGCATGAGCCCGCTCGGTCCCGGTCTGTTCCGGATTCCGATGCCGCAGACGATCGATGCCAACGGCGCCGTCGACCTGCTGCTCGACATCCAGAGCCTGCCTGGGGCAGGCGCGATCACCGGCCGCTCGACCTGGAACTTCCAGTTCTGGCACCGCGATCAACTGCCCGGCGGCAGCGGCTTCAACCTTAGCGACGCGATGAGCGTGACGTTCTGCCCGTGAACTGAGTCCGACGCATTGCGTGCGGCCGCGCGCGGCGCGTGCCAGAATGCGCGCGTGCCCACACGCGTGATGTTTTGCGGCGACGTCCACCTCGGACGCCGGCCGGCGGGATTGCCTAAAGACTTGAAGGATCAATCCGGCCTTTCGCCGCGCGAACTGGGCCCCAAAGCGGCCCTCGAGCGCGCCGTCGCCGAAGCCTGCCGGGAGCGCGTCGATGCGTTCGTGTTCGCCGGCGACGTCGTGCAGCAGGAGAACAGCGTCTTCGAGGCCTTCGGCGCCCTGAGTCGCTGCATCGAACCGCTCGCGCGGGCCGGGATCCGCATCTTCGGTGTCGCCGGCAATCACGACGTCGAGACTCTGCCGCGACTCGCCAGCAGCTTTCCGCAATTCCAGCTGCTCGGCGCCGGGGGACGCTGGGAGGACTGCGTGCTGCAGGGCCGCTCGGGTCCCCGGATCGTCCTGCGTGGTTGGTCGTTTCCAACGCAACACGTCAGCGAGAGTCCGTTCAGTTACCCGCGTCCCAACGCGCCCGAGGACGTCTGCGCCGTGCTCGGTGTCGTGCACGGCGACCTCGACGATGCGCGCTCGCGCTACGCGCCACTGCGCGCGCGCGACCTCGAGGCCGATGCGATCGTGAAGGGTTGGTTCCTCGGACACATTCACAAGCCTTCACTGGATGCCTCGGCGCAGCGGCCCATCGGGTATCTGGGATCGCTCAGTGCTTTGGATCGAACCGAGACCGGCAGGCACGGGCCGTGGATCGTCGATGTCGAGAATTCAGGCGCGCTCTCCATCGAACAGCGCGCGCTCGCGCCGCTGGCATTCGAGGACGTCGCATTCGACGTTTCCGATTGGACCGACGGCACGGCTTTCGAGCAGGCCCTGCGCGTCAAGTACGCCGCAGTGCGCGAGGCGCGCGCGGCAGGGGCGATTTCCGCGCGCGCGGTCGGGTTCAACGTGTCACTGCACGGCGCAACGCCGGCCTTCAAAGCGTTGCGCGCCAAGCTGGCCGAGTATGACGAAGGCCGCCTGCTTTCGGCGGAGTTCGATGGACTGTTGTGTTTCGTCGCCGACATCGACGATCGTACGCATGAGCCGGTCGATCTCGCTCGGCTCGCGCTGACCACGGATCCCGCCGGGCTTCTGGCGCGCCGCTTGCTCGCGCTTTTGGACGACAGCTCGCCTGTGGCCGCGGAGCTGATCGAGCGCGCCCGCAAAACGATCGAGGCCAGCGCGCCGCGCCGTGAATTCCTGGGTGTGCTCGGACCTTTGGCGTGGAGCGACACTCTGATCCGCAAGCGCTTGGCTCGCGCCGGCTGGCGCGCGCTCGAGAAACTGGAAGCGACGCGCGAGGGACGGCCCGCATGAGTACGCGCTCGCTCGAGCTGCTCGAACTCGAACTCGTGCACGCGCCGGGTTTCAGCGAGGCTTTTGCGATCCACACGGAAGGCGCGAGCCTAGTCGTGATCGTAGGTCCCAACGAGTCCGGGAAAAGTTCGCTCGCCGCCGCGCTGTTCAGCGTGTTGTGGCCGGCCCAGGAGTCCAACCCGAGCCTCGAGATCGCCGCGCGCTTCCGTCTTGGCGAACGCACGCTGCGCGCTCGCCATCGCAGCCGGCACACGAGTTGGTCCGAGGACGGAGTCGAGATACCTTCGCCGCCTTTGCCTGCGGACGAGATTGCGAGGTGCTTCCGTATTGCGGTGGACGAGCGGCGCGGCGAAGGCGCGGACACCGCGACGCTCGCAGCTGCGATCGTGCGTGCCCTGGCCGGCGGTTACGACTTCGTGAAGGCTCGTGAAGCGCTGGGCGTTCCGTCCCGTCTAGGCGAGGGCGAGCGCAAGTCGCTGAACCAAGCGCGCGAAGTCCTCAATGCGATCGCAGGCGAACAGGAGTGCTGGCAGACCGAGGCTTCCAAGCTCGAGGTCCTGCGCGAGCAACTCGGCGAAGCGAAATTGCTCGCCGGGGAATTGCCGATGCTCGACGCCTTGGGTCGCGAACGATCCGCCCGACGCGAACTGCAGCGCATCGAACCGCAGCTGCTGGAAGTCTCCGGTAGTGCGCGCGTCTCCGATCGCGAACTCGAGCGACTTGCCGAGGAGGAGAAACGCCTCGATCAGCGCAAGGAAATTCTGCGCAAGCGCGAAACCTCCTGCGAGCATTCGAAGCGGCTGCTCGAGACGCAGGCCGGGCTGGTGCGCAGTGTCGATTCCAGCCTGATCGGCGCGCGACTCGCCGACGCGCGACAGCTCCTGATCCTCGAGAACGATCAATCGCGAAGTCGTGCGGAATTGCAAGTTGCACAGACGCGGCACGCGCGCTGGCTGGAGCATTCCGTGGAGCGCGAAGGCGCGCTGCCGCCGATCGTCGAACTCGAACGCTTCGCGCAATTCAGTGACGATTGGAACGCGGCCGGGGCACAGACGCTCGCCCTGGCGGATCTGCGCGCGTTGTTGCCAGGGTCTGTGCCCGCGCGGACAGCAGAATTCGATCCGCAGTCCAGCGGCGCCGCGCGCTTGCGAACGACGCTGCTCGTGATCTGTGCCGTGACGCTCGTCAGCGCGATCGCAGCGGCAGCACTCTTTCACCCGTTGTTCTATGGCCTCGCTGCGC
>JAYUOR010000323.1:0-4041 GCA_043760765.1 Planctomycetota bacterium
TGGCGTCGACTTCCGGCGCACTCGCGCGCGCTGTGCCGAACGCCGTCAGCGGCATGCGGCCGGCCCCCGAAGTGGAAGAGCCTGACCTTTCGCGGGCAAAGTTGGCCGGTGAGTTCGGCTATCCCGTCGCGCCGTTCCTCGGGCCGCGACTGGTCGAAGCCGTGAATCTGCAGAGCGTGTTCCCCTACATCAACGAGGTCACGCTGTTCCAGTTCCAGTGGGGTTACCGGCGCAAGAACAAAAGCGTCGCCGACTACAAGAAGTTCATCGACGATCACGTGCGGCCGATCTTCCACGAGCTCGGCCGGCAGTGCGCGAAGGAGAAGATCCTGACGCCGATGGCTGCGTACGGGTATTGGCGCTGCATCCCGGAAGGCAACACGCTGGTGCTGCTCGATCCCAAGGACGACGGCAAGACCGCGGCGCGTTTCACGTTCCCCCGCCAGCGCGGCAAGAAGAACCTGTGCATCACCGACTTCTTCCGCCAGGACGGCGAGCCGGATGTCGTCGCGTTGCAGGTCGTGACCGTGGGACAACGCTCGAGCGACGTGGCGCGCGAGTGGTTCGCGGCCGATCGCTATCAGGATTATTTGCACCTGCACGGCCTTTCGGTGGAAGCAGCGGAGGGACTCGCTGAACTGATCCACAAGCAGATCCGCGGCGAGCTCGGAATATCCAACGACGACGCGAGAGAGATGCGCGAGATGTTCAAGCAGGGTTATCGCGGCTCGCGTTATTCGTTCGGCTATCCGGCCTGCCCGAATCTGGAGGATCAGGCGATCCTGCTCGACCTGCTCGGCGCGCATCGCATCGGTCTCACGCTGTCGGAAGAATTCCAGCTCGAACCGGAACAGTCGACCAGCGCGCTGGTCTGCCATCACCCGAGCGCGAAGTACTTTTCGGTCTGAGTCAGGGCGCTGCGGCGCTCGCCAGCTGCGGCGCGGGCACGCATGCGGCGCGCCTGGAATCCCCGAGCTCGTGGACCTTGCTGCGCGCGGCGGCGAACGAAGTGACGACCTGCACTCCGGCCGGGATCGGCAAGCGCTCGCCTTGCTCCTGGCCTTCGAGATCCAGGGTCCAGATGCCGGCGACGATCGGGAGATTCGGGAAGCGCGCGGCGATGCGCTTGCAGAGCTGGCGCACGTGGATGAAACGCGACGGCGGGACGGCCGAAATGCACACGACGTCCACATGCCGACTTTCAAGCAGGTCCAGGTTCACTCCTGAGAGCTCGACGCTTGAGATCACTTCGACTTTCATGCCATCGCGCTCGAGCACCTGCCGCAGCATGGCCGCGGCAAGTGTGTCCACCGCACCGCGGGCTGGGATGCAAAGCACGTGCAGTGGAATGGCCGCTAGCGGCGCCGACGTGGCCTCGAGCGGGCCGGAGCTTGCGACGGAGAATTCTCCGGCTTCTTCGATGAGCAAGTTCATCGTCTCCGCGATGCGACCCTCGATCTCCTCATCGAGTGCGCCGAGCTGACGATCGTGCTCCGCCATCGACAAAGCTGGCAAGACGACCGAGTCGTAGACCTCGTGCAGCGACTTCGTTTCCAGCTCGGCGCGCAGGACGAGCCATGCCGGATCCTGGTCGCTGGCAATCAAGCGCTGGTAGAGCCGTGACGGCGGCGAAAGGCCGGGCGCGTCGCCGAAAATCAAATCGAGGAATTGCAGCTTGGGCACGTGCTTGCCCATGACCACGAGGCAGACCGTCAAAGGTGTCGACAACACGAGACCGACCGGACCCCACAACCAGGTCCAAAACAGGGCCGAAACCAAGATGGCCAAGGGTGAAATTCCCGTGCCTTTGCCGTAGATCCAAGGCTCCAGCAGGTTGTTGCTGATCAACTCGAGCGTCGCGAAAAGACCGAGGGTAAAGAGTGGCTCTGACCAGCCCGGAGAAACCGCGAGCGCAGTCAGAATCGGAAACGAAGCCGCGATCCAGGGGCCGACGTACGGGATGAAACGCAGCGTGGCGGACAGCAGTCCCCAGAGCACCGCGTTGGGCACGCCGATCCAGAAAAGGCCGATCGCGACGGCAAGACCATGCAAACCGTTGAGGAGCAGGAGCCGCCACAAATAGCTGCTGACTTTTTTTGCGGCTTCCTCGAGGCCACGCGTCGTGACCAGGATATTGCCACGCCCGACCATGCGGATGAAACGATCGCCGAGATCGTCCCGTCGCAACAACATCACGAATGCGAACAGGAAGACCATCGCCGCGGTCACCAGCAAGTCGAGCGCGGGGCCAAGCGCATCGCTTACCATTTCGATGACGCCGCGGGTCGGCTCGGCGAGGCGCACCGTCGGGATCGGCGCGGTCTGGCCGCCGGCTGTATTCGCGAACTCGGATCCAAGTCCCGTGACGATCGCCGTGGCCGCTTCGACGGGCTCGACGACCACACCGCGCAAGCTCGCCAGTCGCTCGTGGATGTTCTGCCTGTAGACGGACAGGTTTTGGGTCACCTCCCGAACTTGGCCGACAACGAGCCAACCCACGGCGCTGCTGAAGACGAGCACAAGCAGCATCGCCGAAAAGACCGCGACGATGCGGTGGATGTGCCAGCGCTGCAGCCGCAGCACGAACGGCGCCAATAGAAACGTCACCAACATCGCCAAGGCGAATGGGATGAGCACAGCCTTCGCCAGAAAGAGTATCGCGATCGCGAAGACACTCGCGGCCAGCGTGGTCAGCCGTGAGTACTTGGTGGTGCGTTCCATTTCACGCCTGCGAACGAATGGGTTGCAGTTCGTCGCGGGAGGGCATCACCGCGATCAAGTCAAGACCGATTTGCCGCCGCGCGCCACGCCGCCTAGGCCGATGACCACGAGCACTCCGCCGCCGATCAGGAGCCAGATGGTCTTGTCCGTGGGCTCGCCCGTGAACAGGCGCGAAAAATCGGAACGTACTGAGTCTGATGCAATGAATCCGAGCACGAGAAGTACGACGCCGGTGACGAGCAGACCGAGAGAAATGACTTTGTTCATGTTGATTGGGCTGTTGGATGCGCTCTCAGGCGATCTTGCGACCGCTGATGACGCGCACGAGGATTAGGACGATGGCGATGACGAGCAGAACGTGGATGAAGCCGCCCATGGCGGTCGATGAGACCAGTCCGAGGGCCCAGAGGACGATCAAGACGATGGCGATGGTGTAGAGCACTTGCTTTAGGTTCCTTGTGATGAAAGCAGTAGGAATGCTGGAGACATCGGACAGGAGCACCTGCCCAGTGCTGGTCAAAGTGGCGAGCGGACCCCGCGCAGCGAGGACTTGAGCAGCTCGGGTAGCGTGCCTGACGGCAATGAACCGGGGAGGCCCGCACTGGCGGAGATGGATGCAGCGCGCTTGAGCAGGCCGAGTGTCAGTGGAGCAGCGACGAAACCCACGAACGCGCCGAGTCCCGTCGCTAGCAGCGGATACTCGCGGATTCGCGTGCGCAGCTTTGTGGCCTCGAACAGGTCTTCGCCCGCGCGTTCCAGCGCTCCGGCGATCGCGCCGATTGCGTGGGCTTCCTCGCGATCGAGCAGCTCCTTCACGGTCGTGGGTTCGCGCTCGGCGGACTCAGGTCTTGCTGTGTTCATTTCGGATGTGCGCGTATTTGGTTTTCAAGCGCGCGAGTTCGCCGCGCGCGAACGAACGTTGGTAGATGACGACGGCGAGCGCGCTCAGCAAGAGCGCGAGCAACCCTCCCACCAGATCGCCCTGCCAGGCACGCCCACCGAACAAGGCCGTGAAGCCCCCGCAGACTCCGCGCAGCGTCGCCAGTGAGGCCGCGCCGAGCCAGACGACCGCAGCGGCAGCTGCGAGCAGGAAGATCGCCGCGTGCATGAACTTGCGCCGCAGCGAAAGCCGCACGCGATCGGAGTAGACCTCGATCAGACTGTTTGCGGAACCGACGATTTCGGCGCCGGCTTTGAGCAATGCCTGTGAGAGTGTGCCTTCCGTTGCACGGTCATTCTGGGCATCGTCGGTGCGCGGCGTCGCCGCGGCCGTGCCTCCAACGGGCCGCGACGAAGAGTCGCGGTCCATGGAGCCGTTCG
>JAYUOR010000324.1:0-1630 GCA_043760765.1 Planctomycetota bacterium
GCGGCGCGTGCACTGAAGTATCGGGACAGCTTCGACGCCAAGCGCACCATTGGGCCGTGGTTGTGCAAGACGGTCCTGCGGCTCTTCCTAGATCGACGCGCGGCGCTGATGCGCGACGGCGAACGACAGAACGAACTTGGCCGTGCAGTCCAGGCCCGCGAATCGCATCCCGCGACCACGCTCGAGGATCAGGAGACGATCGCTCGTTGCGCAGCCAGACTTTCGGCGCGCGAGCTCGACGTGCTGCTGCGTTTCCATCATCGCGGCGAGACGCTGGCGGAAATTGCCGCAGCGCTCGCGATCCCGGAGGGCACGGTCAAGTCGCATCTGCATCGTGCGCGCGGAAAACTTGTGCGAGGTGACGAATGAGTGGCGACGAACAATTCTGGTCGCACGTTCAAATCGCGCTCGACGAGCGCCGCGATCCGCTGGAAGACGACGCTGTCTTGGAAGGCATCGTCGCTGAGCCTGAGCGGTTGCAGAAGTTGCTCGAGCTGCTCGAGCGGCTCGAGCAGCTTTCGCGCGTGACACGGCGATGGCCCCTGCGCCGTATCGCTGTCGCCGCTGCAGCACTGATGGCCGTCGGCAGCGGCATCTTCTGGTTCACGCAACGCGCGGTCGGTGTGCCGCGACCTCTACCGTCCCTCCAAGGCCGCGTGATCAGCGTCGAGTGGGAATTCAGCACGCAAACTTCGACGAGCAGCCGCACGACCGTCATCACCGATCGCGGACTGACGGCGAGAGCCGAATACCACAGCGATCCGCAATACGACACGACCTGGACTACCGAATCGACCCGAGCCCGCTACCCATGAAGAACCGGCCGAAATCGTCCTTGTTCCTGTTCGCCGTCCTTTCGCTGGCGTTGACGCCTCTCGAGTCACAACAGGCGCTGCAGGCTCCCTCTGCTCAGGAATCACGCAGTGATCCGCGCACGTTGAGGCTGATCGACCTGCGCAACTTGCTGCTCGCCGACGCTGCGATTCCTGACTTCACGGAGCAAGCCGCTGACGCGCCTTCGCCCTCGGCACCCACGGACGACGCCGGCAAAATTGCCCAGCGTGCGAAGCAGTGGCAGTCGATGCTGCGACTGTGGATCAATCCCTCGCTCTCGAAGGACTTGGATCGCCTCGAACTTCTGCCCAATGGCACGCTCGTCGCGCAACTACCTGCCGCCGGTCACGCCTGGTTGGATCGATACTTCGAGCTCCAACGCGCGGAACGGAGCATCTTCACAAGTGAGTTCAAGATCCTCGTCTGCCCGAAGGGAGCCTTCGACTCCATGTTGCCCGCACCACGTTCGAAGTCTCCGACTTCGGATTGGACACTCGAGCTACAGGGGCACGCGCTGACCGTCGGATCCAAGCCTGCGGACGGCTTGTTCCTGCCCGGATCTGATCTGCTCACGCAGGAGGACATCGGGCGCCTGCTGAATGCCGCGCAGACTCAAGTGGGCACGGATCTGCTGAATGCTCCCAAGCTCACGATGTTCACGCGCGCCTTTGGGGAACTTTCGACCTACGACGAAATCGAGTACGTGAAGGATTGGAGCCTGAAAGTCGTCGAGCCCGGCCACAAGACGATCGCAGTTCCGGAGATCGGCTCGGTCCGGGACGGTCTAGGCGTCAAG
>JAYUOR010000325.1:0-4035 GCA_043760765.1 Planctomycetota bacterium
GTCTTGAACGAGCCCTGATCCCGTTCCATCGTATTGCTGTACACGAGCGCGCACTCCTCGCTCGGTTTCAAGATCCACTGCACACGGCTGTTCCAGCCCAGCGTGTCGGATTCGCTGTCGAATTGCCAAAAGTTGGACCAGATCAGCTCGGGTGAGAACGCGGCGTTCGCGCGCAGCGTCGCCAGACTCACTACGAAGCTTCCGTCAGGCAAGTCCACCAGACTCTCCGTGTAAGCGAGTTCACCCGTGAAATGTCGGCTTGGGCGCCATCCCATCGAGGCTTCCCAGTCCGTGCGCGTGCCGTCGAAGAACTCGCCGACCTCGAATCCAAGGGCGCCGTTCACGGGGCGCTTCAATGCGGACTCAACTTCGAGCCTCCAGCGCAGCCAGTCGTATTCGCCGGCGGGAACCGTAACGTTATTGGCGATGTCGAAGGCTTGATCCAAGCGCTCGTACTGAGGAATCGCTTCGACGCGCACTTCGTCGCCGGAATCCCAGACGACACCGAGTAGCCGAGTGCGGGCCTCGGCGCTCTCCACACGATCGTCGAGATTCGTCACGACCGCGGGATCGAAACCAAATTCGAGCCTGCGTACATCCCGGTTGACGATCGGCTCGTATTGGATGGCTGCCGAATACTCACGCACGCCTGTGCGAGGAACGAAACCGAGTGCAGGGTCGAAATCGTCCTGAATCTCTTTCCAGGCCACCGACCAGGCCCAAATGTCGTTGGGGTACGAGAGCGAAGTTCCGAAGGCGGCGGCATTGTCGGTGTCTGAATCCTTGAAGGATTCAAGCCCCCACAGGCTCGCGCGCAGGTTGCGATCACCCCGAAATTGAGTCGTTCCGAAGTTCGCATCCAGACCGAATAGGGAGTTCGTACCGCGCCCATCGGGATCGCCGCTGGTGAGAATCGCGCCGACGCTCGACTGCGCTCCGACGTTCTTCGAGACTCTCGTCACCAGCAGATTGGCGGCGTCGACGCCGCTGGTTTTCTTGGTCTGTGTGTCGAGAATTCCGACATTGAAGTCACCGACGCGTCCGGTGAGTTTCGTGCCGACGGCGATCGGAACCTCTGCTCCAGTGGAATCAAGCCCGATGCGGCGGCTGAAGAACGGAATCAGATCTTGCTCGAGGTCGGCAAACTTGAAGATTCCAGCGTCCTGCAAGAAGAAGTCGCGCTTCTCTGGAAAAAACAGCGAGAAGCGAGTCAGATTGATCCTGCGCTCGTCGACCTCGGTTTCCGCAAAATCGGTATTCACGGTCAGCGCCGCGCCAAGGTTTGGCGTGATGTGGTAATAGGCGTCGAATCCCGGCTCACCGGTCAGGACCCTACGCGTGCCATCGTCATCCCAATGCATCGTGAAGAACGGCACGACATCGAGCCCCAAGCCTTGCCTGATGTCTTTCAGGCCGGAAACTGTCCCTGCTTCGGAGACCTGAAAAACGCTGTGATTGCGCTGGGGGCTTGCCCAGCGATCAACCTCGAGCCGGCGTTTGATCACGCGCTGAACGTTGAATCCCCAAGTCGTCACCCGCGAGTCGAAGCTGAGAGTCTTGAAGGGAATGGCAAGTTCAATGGACCAACCCGTGGGGTCGATAGACGCACGTTCCTCCCAAATTCCGTCCCAGGCTTCGTTGATTTCCCCGCCGTTGGAGGAAACGAGCGCGTCGAGCTTCGCGCCGACAGGATTCATCGCGAACAGAAAACCGTTGCGATGGTCGACGAAGGTGTCCAACACGATCTGAACCCGATCGTCCGTGTCAAGATCGGCGTCGCGCTTCATCTGCGTGCCGATGATCTTGGTTGGCTCGAGATCTTCGCATCGAACAGCCAAGTAGAGAGTGTCTGCGTCGAAGAGTGCCCGAATTTCCGTTCGCTGGGTCGGCGATTCGCCCTCGCGGGGCTCGACCTGGGTCAATCCAGCACTGGGCGTAGTGAGTGTCCAGACCTGGTCGTCGAGTTTACCGTCGATGAGCGGCGGAGAATTCGCGCGCGTCGCAACGAGCGAAGGCCGACCCGCGTCCTGTTTCAAGGTCCGCGCCTGCGCTTGTGCTACTGCTGAGAATCCAATGCCTGCGGCGGCTAGCAGTGCGAAGCGAGTCGATCGCCTGCACGGGCAGCTCGATGTGAACGTCATGCCTGGCAACATCGACGAATGGATCATGGCGTTGCAAGCATTGGCGCCCGCAATCCCGGTCAACTCTAGCGCTGCGGGACTGTGATTGAGCAACGGCCCAGCTCGTGCCCCGTAACACTTTCGAAAGGGTGTGTCGCCTCGTTCGTCAAGGCCGCAGCGACAAGGTCTATTGCGGGTCGGCCCACAGCCTGAAGCGGCGCAGGATCTCTGTGCTTTTCTCGGTGCGGCGTGCAGCGAGCGGCGTGGCGCAACCTCGAGCTCTTGCTCTGACGAGAAGAGTGCGGTCGTGGATCGTGCTCAGGGATCGAGCGACTTGAAGCGAAGATCGTCGAACCAGGTCACGCTGTCAGCCTTGGTCCAAAGTCCGATCTTGCCTTCGTTGGTGAGCACGCCATCGTCCGCGCTGAACAGCAACTTGTTCTCGTAGACCACTTCGAAGTGGTTGCCGGTCACGTGCATCGCGAGGTCGTGCCAGCGACCGCTATCCACCGGGCTATCCGCGCCGGCGATCTGCGTGCGCACCCCGGAGACGACGCGGTAGAGCCGCACGTTTCCTTCGAGCGCGTTGGCGCGAACCACGTAGTAGTTCTGCTCGTTCAGGTAGCGCGCGACAAGTCCCGCCGCACGGTCGACTCGCCCGTCGACGGTCTTGAAGCGGCACGAAACCGCGACATCCGCCGCACTGAATCCGTCGTAGACACACACCGGAAAGCGCGAGTCGGTGCCATCGTTGCTGACTTGCGCGAGCACGTTGTTCGCAGATTCCTTGGTGTGGTCGACGCGCCAGTTGCCCAAATCTCCGCCGCCGGTGCGTCCAAAGCTGAAGCCGGCCGGCTGGTACCGCTCGGGCAGCAGATCGAAGTCGATGCGCGTCGAGGTGTCCTGGGGCACTGCATCCTCGGTCTTCTCCTTGGCCGGGCCGGCCTCTCGCCACCAACAGCCCGAAGTCGAAAGCAGCGTGAGCGCAGTCGCGAGTGTCGTCGCGCACTTTTGTTGGAGAATTTTCATAGGTTAGAGCCCCACCAGGAATTCGAGTGCGTTGCTGAGCGTCGTGTTGTTCGGCGCAGGAAAACCAGGATCGCGGCCCCAGAACTGGCTGTCGACGAGCGTTCCCGGGACCGAGAGATAGGCAGCCGGCGTTCCGCCGAGCGCGCCCGCGCGGAACGCATTCATGTCGATCAAGTAGACACCGCTGCAATCGTTCGCCGGGAGGGGTGTGCCGCCGCTGACCACAGCGCTGGCGCGTTTGAGCGGAAGGGCCAGGCAAAGCGTGCCACCGCTGAACGGTGTCGCGCCGCGGCCCGAAGCTGTGTACAAGAGCAAGCCGGGGTTGTTGTTGCGCACGTTGCTCGCGCTCACGCTGAAGCCGTTCGGAGCACTTGCGCTCGACGCGCCGCTCGAAGAGATCGCGGGTACACAACCGAGCGAGTTGGTTTTCGCGGTGCAGTAGACCTGAGTCGTCGGCAAGAACTCGAGTTGGAAACCGTTGACGGACCCTGAGTGCCCGCCGAGGCCTTCGACTTGCACGCTGAGCACACCGCCGTTCACGCTGACATGGTGCAGCGCATAGGTCACGCCCGCGACGTGCGGCGAGCCCGACCACAGACCGCCGACATCCTGCGCGGGATCGGTCGAACCGGGCACCGTCACGCGCGTTTGATTGCCGTTGTTCTCGGGCGCCCAGGCGTAGGTGTAGAGCAGGTAGTTGCCGTTCTGCAAACCGCTGAAGGTCCAGAACCACGGACCGCCGATTGACGGCAGATCCTGGATGTCGACCATGAAGAAGCGATCTTCTCCCGTGAGCCCGCTCGGAAAGTGGTTATACGAGGAGGACGAGGTGCTGATCGTCGTCACCGCGCTCGGACTTCCGTCGAGGTTCACCAGCCCCGTATTG
>JAYUOR010000326.1:0-10788 GCA_043760765.1 Planctomycetota bacterium
TGGCGCGCCGTGATCAGTGGCGGTCCCGGTGAAGAAGCTCTGATGGATGAAGTCGCGCGTCGCTCGCGACATGGTGCGGTTTCGCTGTCGGGACGACGGCGCGATCTGGACGGGCTCAAAGCGCTCGTCGCCGGGGCGAAATTGTTGCTGGTCGGAGATTCCGGACCGCGCTGGTACGCGGCGGCCTTCGACGTGCCGTGCGTCAGCGTCATGGGCCCGAACTTTCCTGAGCTGACCGCGACCGCGCTCGAATTCGCAGAGATCGTGCGCGTGGAAGGCTTGGAGTGTTCGCCGTGCCTCGAGCGTGTCTGTCCGCTGGCGCACCATCGTTGCATGCGCGAACTCGAACCGGCGCGCGTGATCGGCGCCGCGGAACGCGTGCTGGGGCGCAAGTCGAGTTCTGGCGCATGAGAGCCGCGCTGCCCGAATCCGCGCGGCTGTTGATTCGCCTGCCCAACTGGCTTGGCGATCTGGTGATGGCCGAACCCGTGATTCGCGCGGCCGACGAACGCGGAGGCGCGACCCTGGTCGGACCGGCGCATCTGCAGAGCCTGTTCGAAGGTTGCTTCAAGAATTGTGAACGCCAAAACAGCGATGAGCCGGGCGAATGGCGCGGACACGACGCAGCCCTGTTGTTGACCGGTTCGTTCCGCAGCGCCTGGATCGCGGCGCGCGCGCGGATTCCTGTTCGCGCCGGGCTCGCCCGAGACGGTCGCGGATTCCTGTTGACGCACTCCATGAGTCCTGCGCGCGAGCGCGGGCTGGTCCCGCTCGGCCTTTGCGTCCATGGACGTGGACCGCGCTGGTTGCCGCGGCCCTTCGGCAGCGTGTGCGTTGAAATCGCATCGCTGATCGGTCTCGAGGTCACTGAGCGCCGTCCGCGCCTCGCGCCGGCGTGGGCAGCCGGCGAGCGCGTGCGCGAACGATTGGAAGCCAAGGGCCTGGCGCGCGGAAGTGTCTTCATCGTCGCCAACGTCGGCAGCCGACCCGGCTCCGCGAAGGGCGCGCCGGCCGAATTGTGGTCGGCGATGCTTTCCACGTTCGCGCTGCGCTCCAAGGTGCCGGTGGTCTTGGTGTGTGGTCCCGGGGAAGAATCCGTGCTCGCGAACGTGCGCGCAGCGAGCCATTCCACCAACCTGGTCGTGCTCGACGGACCAGCGCTCGACCTCGCCGAACTCACGGCCCTGTTCTCGCAGGCGCGTCTGGTCGTCAGTGCCGACAACGGTCCGCGGCATCTTGCGGTCGCGGTCGGAACTCCGATCGTCGTCGTCTGCGGCCCGACCGATCCGCGTCACACGGCGGATCACCTTTCGCGCACACGTTTCGTGCGCGCAAACCAGGTTTGCAGTCCCTGCCACCGCGAGACCTGCCCGCTCACGGGCCCGGCACATCTAGCCTGTTTCACGCGCATCGACCCGCATGAAGTTGCGCGCGCCGCGCTCGAGCTGACGCACGCGCTGTAGACTCTGCGTCATGTCGCATTTTCTCGAAGACTTTCCGGCGGACATTCCCGACCTGCCCGAGCTGGTGAAGCTTGGACGCGTCGCTGGCGCGGAGTACATCGTCAGCCTGACGATCTCGCGGCCCGAGGTGATGAACTGCCTTTCGTTTCCGACGCTCAAGCGATTGCGCAGCCTTTTCCACGAACTCGCGACGGATCTTTCGGTGCGCGCGATCGTGATCACGGGCAGCGGCGACAAGGCGTTTTGCGCGGGCGCGGACCTGAAGGAGCGCAAGAGCATGCCGCTGGGTCGCGTGCCGCTGTTCGTCAAAAACATCCGCCGCACGATGGATGATCTCGCGAACTTACCTCAGCCGACGATCGGAGCCATCAATGGTGTCGCGTTCGGTGGGGGAACGGAATTGCTTTTGGCCTGCGATCTGCGGATCGCCGCGCCGCACGCGCAACTTGGCTTGACGGAAACTTCGCTTGCGATCATTCCCGGCGCCGGCGGGACGCAGCGCTTGCCGCGCCTGATTGGCCGTGCGCGCGCCAAGGACTTGATCCTGACCGCGCGCAGGATCGACGCGCTCGAGGCCGAGCGCATCGGTCTCGTCAATCGCATCGCGCTCGCGGGACAATTGATGGAGACCGCGTTCGAGATCGCGCGCCAGATCGCTGACAACGGTCCGGTCGCGGTGCGCGCGGCCAAGCTGGCCATCGATCAAGGCTGCGAGCAGCCACTGTCCGAAGCGCTCGAGACCGAGGCGCGCTGCTACGAGCGCACGCTCCCGACCGCCGACCGTCTCGAAGCGCTCGCCGCCTTCGCCGAAAAACGCAAGCCGCGCTACCAAGGTCGCTGACCCGAATCGGACCGCACGGGCCGATTCGCTCCGATCAGCTCGCGTGGAACTCGTCGGTCTCGCGCGCGATTCGTTCGACTTCGTCGGCTGGTGTCAGCGGCCCCTTGCCGATGCCGGGACAGCAGTCCTTGATCGGCCCCTCCCAGGTCGAACGTTCGAGGTTCTCGGTCCAGAAAGGCCAGGTCGCGCACTGCTTGGGCCGCACGGGATAAATCTTGCAGCGACTGTTCTCGTCCAGAAAAGCACACGCGGGTTCGTCCATCCGCAGCACGACCCAGTCTTCGTCCGTGGTGCAGTAGCGCTCCACGAACGCGGCCCGCGATAGTCCCAAGAAACGCGGTATTGCGCGCAGGTCGTGCTCGGTCAAGTACACGAATGCGTACTCCCCGTGGTTGCGGCAGCACGCGCCGCACTGGGTGCATTCGAAGCGTAACCCTTTATCATACCAAGGCTTGGGCTTCATTGGCGTTATTTTGGCCTGTCGGAATGGGGCGAGTGTGCGGTAACCGAACACCCAGGGGGCGGCTAGTCTGGGGCAGCGTGCGGAATCGCCCATGCGGACGTCGCGCTGATCTCATTCACCAACCTAGCGCATGAAGGTCACCGTAGTCGAGGAAGGCACCCGCAGCGAGCTGCGTATCGATCGCCCCGTCGTCACGATCGGGAGGGCCGTCGAGAACGACATCCGCCTGAACGGCACGCTGATCTCGCGTCTTCACTGTCGGATCGAGGAAATGGACGGCCGAGCGTGGATCGTGGACATGGGATCGTCGAACGGCACGACCCTGGATGGGGTGCGCATCCAGCGCGCCGCGATCGGGCCGGGGGGCCAAGTCGGAGTTGGCCGCGCGATCCTGAGCGTCGAACTCGATCGGCCGGAAGCGTCGCGCGGCGGCGACACAGTCGCGATCCTGCCTTCGGACCTGATGCTCAGCGATGTCGGCCATGAAACGTTGACCGGCGAAGTTCTGCGCGAGCGCGAGCATTTGCGCGTGTTCGCCAGCGTGGCGCGCGATCTGGTGCGCGAAACCGATCTTGCGAAGTTGTTGCGTTCGATCGTCGACAGCGCGGTCGCGCTGTCGCGCGGCGAGCGCGGCTTCCTGCTGCTCGCGGAGGTTGCGACCGCCCAGGACGCTCGCAGCACGGAGCCCGCGGCCATGAAAGTGCGCGTCGCGCGCAGCTTTGACCGCGAGGACATTCCGATACCGGCCTCGCGCCTGTCCATGGGCATCGCGCGGCGCGTGGTCAAGTCGGCGACCGCCTTGCTCAGCATCGACGCGGGTCGCGACGAGCGTTTCAGCGGCATGGCGAGCGTCGAGGACTTGCGCTTGCGCTCGGTGATGTGCGTGCCGATCCACCCCGCTCAGGAGCGCGGCGAGCCGCGCGTGGAAGGCGTGCTCTACGTCGACAACCGCCTGCAGCACGGCGCGTTCGGCACCGCCGATCTCGAGTTGATGAAATTGCTCGCCGACCAGGCTTCGATCGCGATCTTCAACGCGCGCACTCTGGCGGAATTGCGCGAGCGCAACGAACAATTGGCCGGTTCCGCGCGCCGGATCGAGCTCTTGAACCAGCAGATGGGCCGCAAGGTGCGCGATCGCGACACGGAACTTGCCGTGGTGCGCGCCGAACTCGGCCGCGAGCGCGGCCGCTACGACTACACGAACATCGTCGGCTCGAGCGAGGGCATGCGGCGCGTATTCCAGCAGCTCGACCGCATCATTCCAACCGACATGCCGGTGCTGATCTTCGGCGAGAGCGGCACGGGCAAGGAGTTGATCGCGCGCGCCATCCACTTCAACGGCCCGCGCAAGGACAAGCCTTTCCTGTGCGAGAACTGCGCCGCCTTGCCCGACACTCTATTGGAGAGCGAGCTGTTCGGTCACGCGCGCGGCGCCTTCACGGGCGCGCACAAGGCCAAGCGCGGCCTGCTCGAGCAAGCCGACGGCGGCACCTTGTTCCTCGACGAGATCGGGGACATGAGCATCGAGATGCAGAAGAAACTCCTGCGCGTGCTGCAGGAAGGCGAATTCCGCTCGTTGGGCTCCGATCAGCGCATGCACGTCGACGTGCGCATCGTCGCCGCGAGCCACCGCGATCTAGAGGCGATGGTGAAGAGCGGCGAGTTCCGCGAGGACCTTTTCTATCGCATCAACGTGCTTGGCGTGCGCTTGCCGCCACTGCGCGATCGGCGCGAGGACATCCCGCTGCTCGCGGACACGCTGCTCGCCCGTGCGGCACGCGAGGCTTCGCGGCCCGTGCCGATCCTGCCGCGCGAGGTCATTGGCGCGCTCGCGTTGCACGACTGGCCGGGAAACGTGCGCGAGCTCGAGAACGAGATGCGCCGTCTCGTGGTGCTCAGTGAGGACGAGGTGCGGCTCGAACATCTCTCGGGCCCGGTGCTCGAGCGGCGTCCGGGTTCCGCGAGCGGGTCCGGGCATTCCCATGCCGAGCCCAATGCCAACATCCGCGACGCGGTGGCCGACCTCGAGCGCCGCTCGATCGAGTCGAGCCTGGCCGAGGCCGGCGGGAACAAGAGCAAGGCTTCGGCCATCCTGGGCATCTCGCGCTTCGCCCTTCAGCGCAAGCTCGACAAGTACGGCATCCAGCGCGACCGCGAAGACGACCTCGGCGACGACCTCGGTGCCCGGTAATCCCCCGGCGTTTATTACCGTGCCGATACCGGTCAGTATGGGCACGGTAATAAACGCCGGAGGATTACCGGGCACCGTTAGTATCGTCGAGACGATGGTTTCTTGTTCGAGAGGCGCGTTGATCGTTGCCGCCTGCCTGGCGCTCCTGGCAGCGCAGGGTCTTGCCGACGTGTACGTTCTGAAGGATGGGCGGCGCATCGAGGGCACGCTGGTCAAGGAGGAGCAAGGGGTGCTCACGGTCAAGACCGGTGTCGGCGAGCTGAAGGTCTCGCGCAGCGAAATCGTCGAGATCATTGTCAAGCAGACCGATGCCCAGGAATTCGAGGCGCGCATGGCGAGCGCCAAGAGCGCCGAGGAATTTTTCCAGGCCGGCGAGTTCGCGCGCACGAAGAAGATGAAGCGCGAATCGCAGAAGGCCTGGAAGAAGGCCATCGAGCTCGATCCCGACCACGTCGGAGCCCGCGGCGCGCTCGGATTCGTGCGCTACAAAGGGCAATGGCTCACCCCGGAAGAGCGCGATGCGCAGGTCCGCTCCGAGGAAGACGCGGAAATGGCTACGCGCGGTCTCGTGCGCTACCAGGAGCGCTGGGTCACGCCGGAGGAAAAGGCGAACCTCGAACGCGGCATGGTCCTGGTCAACGGCCAATGGGTCGACTTTGCCGTGGCCCAGCGCAAGCTCGGCCTCGAGGAGTTCGAAGGCGCCTGGATCGCGCGGCCGATTGCGCTCGCGCGCCGCGATTTGGCCGCCGTGAAACCGATCGCAGGCGTGCCGATGGAGTTTGCGCTCAGCGCCGATGCCATGGTCGCCGGTCCGTTTCCCAAGCCTTTTCTGGAAGCCATCACCAAGCAGATGGACACTGCGCGACTGTGGTTCGACAAGGCCTGGAATTCACAGCCGGGCCTGGCTCTTTTCGGTGGCCGGCTGGCCGAGATTTATGCCTTCGGCAGCGACTCCACGCCCTACTCGGCAACGATTGCGCACTTCGCTTCGCTGACGACAACCCTGCCTCCGGGCTGGGCCGAGGCAGTCGCGGACTCGCACGGTTTTTTCTGGAGCGATCCCTACCCATTGTCCAGCGCGCGCCAATGGAACCGTGGCGAGGACGACATCGTCGGGCACTGCCTGCACCATTGGGGGCACCTGCTCGTCGATCGCCTAGGTTACGACGGCCGGCTCTTCCCGGCCTGGTACGAAGAGGCGGTAGCTTGCCGCACCGAGTTCGTGGGGCATGGCCGCAACGCCGTTTTCTGCCGCGGATCGCTGCTAGTCGTCACCGGGGGCACCGTTGCCAAGGGCGTCGAAGTCACGGCCAGCCCAGCGCTGTTTCGCGAAGGCGCCTGGCGCGGGTACTTGAAGGAGGCCCTCGCACAGAAGGCCGTGCCGAACTTCGACAAGCTCGCGCAGCTCGAGTTCGCCAACCTGCAGCTGGTCGACATCGCGGCCGGCATGGCGATCATCGAGTGGCTCGAGAAGCAGAAAAACGGCGAGGGCATGCGCGACTTCCACAATGAACTGCGCCACGGCGCGCCGAAGTCGCCCGAGCGCGTGATGCAGGCCGCGCCAGTGCGCAGGGCCATGTACGACCGCGCTTTCTTGGCCGCCAGCGGCCTGAACATGCGCGATGCAGATCAGGCCTGGCGCCAGTGGTTCCTGGCCGGCGGCTGAAACAAGTGCGACATTCCGGCATCTGGTCGCGTCTGCGCCACGAACTCGTAGTCTGGAAGCACAAGTCTCCTGGCCCGGTCACAAACCGCGCCCCAGGCAGAAAGCACCGTCATGCGTGGAACGAACACAATCGCGGCTCTTACCTTCGCCCTGTTCTTGCTCTTGCTGCCCTGCGCATGCAGCGGCGCCAGTGAGCGTAGTACTGGGGCGGTGGCGAACCCGTCGGCTGCTGAATCAGAATCACTGGCTCCGCCAAGCGCTGACCTGCAGTCCTCCGCGCAAGAATCGACCGGACCGAAAGGCAATCCAGCCATGGCCATGAAGCAATCCAAGTCCCGCTACGATGTCACACCGCTCTCCCGCGAAGCTGTCGCAGCGCTCGCGAAAAAACTGTCCAAGGAAAGTTATCGCGTGACCCAGAACTCGGGCACGGAGCCGGCGTTCTGCGGCGACCTGGTCGACAACCACAAGGAAGGAACGTACGTCTGCGTGGTCTGCGGCCTGCCGCTCTTCTCGAGCGACTCGAAGTTCAATTCGGGCACCGGCTGGCCGAGCTTCTTTCAGCCCTTCGATCCGGCGCACGTCGCCGAGATCTCCGATCGCACACTTGGAATGCTGCGCACGGAGATCAATTGCGCGCGCTGCACGGCACACCTAGGCCATGTCTTCGAGGACGGCCCGCGGCCCACGGGCCTGCGCTACTGTCTCAACTCGGCCGCGCTGCGCTTCTTCGAGAACGGAGAGGCTTTGCCGCCGGAGAGCCCGCCGCAGAGCTCCGCCGCGGGCAGCGCTCCGAGCGCGCCGAAGAGCGAAGTCGCTTACTTCGCCGGCGGATGTTTCTGGGGCATAGAACACTACTTCCAACTCGGCGAAGGCGTGATCAGCGCCGAGAGCGGCTACATGCAGGGCAAGGTCGATCATCCCGACTACGATCTGATCTGCTCGCACACTACGGGACACGCGGAATCCGTCAAGGTCGTCTTCGACCCGGCGCGGATCAGTTACCGGCGGCTGCTCGAAGCGTTCTTCGTGATGCACGATCCCACACAGCTCAACCGCCAAGGCCCTGACTACGGCGATCAATACCGCTCGGGCATCTTCACGGTGAACGCAGAGCAACAGCGCGAGGCGCAGTCGTACATTGCCGAACTGACGCAGTCAGGCCGCTATGGAAAGCGCACGATCGTGACACAGGTCGAGCCCGCAAAGACCTTCTGGCCGGCCGAGGACTATCACCAGGACTACATTGCCAAGACCGGGCGCTCCTGCCATGTGACCGATCCTTGGACCGAGGGCGCCAAGCTCAAGCACTAGCAGAGACGCGGGCCGAGCCCGCCGCTACCGTGGCGGGCGCATGTTCAACTCGCGCGGCTTCGCGGCGTCGATTCTCTGCTCGCTACTGCTCCTGGCTTGCAGCTCACAGCCTACGCGCACCCCGCTCGAGGAGGCGCCCGCGGATCTCGAGCTCTACGACGTCGTCTGGAAGAGCCCGAGCGCCGATGCTTCAGGCTCGATGCCGATCGGCAACGGCGAACTGGGCCTCAACGCGTGGGCCGAAAGCGGCGGAGATCTCGTTTTCTATCTCTCGCGCACCGACGCATGGAGCGAAGCCTCGCGGCTGTTGAAACTCGGCCGGATCCGGCTGCACGTCGAGCCCAATCCCTTCGCGGACGGCCGGACCTTCGAACAGCGTCTGATGCTGCGCGATGGACGCATCGCAATTCACGCAGGTCCCGCAGGCGATTCCATCGATCTCGAACTTTTCGTCGACGCCGAGCACGACAACGTCCATGTCAGCGCGCGCAGCGATCATCCCGTGCGCGCGAGCGCGACGCTCGAATGTTGGCGCAACGAGCCGCGACGCCTGATGGGCACGGAACTCGAGTCGAGCTGGATCATGCGTGACGCTCCCGATTCGGTCGAGGTCGTCGAGAGTCCGGATCTGCTGCTCGATGAGGCCGGGACCGTCGCCTGGTACCACCGCAACGAGCGTTCGGTGCAGCCGCTGACGCTCGAACATCAAGGGCTGTCGTCGGTTGCAAAGCTCGCGCGCGATCCGCTGCTCAAGCGCACCTTCGGCGGCTGGATGGCGGGCAAGAATTTCGCCAGGGCGCGCGGTCGGGTCCTGGAGACCCGCGGCGCAGTCACGGAATTCGAACTCACGATCGCGACCGCCTGCCTGCAGTGCGATGACGTTGGCACATGGATCGAAGCCGTTCGCGAGTCCTGGAATCGCGCCGCGCTGGCTTCCGCGCGCGCCGACACGAGCCGCTGGTGGCACGCCTTCTGGTCGCGTTCGTGGGTTTTCGTCGAAGGCGACCCGTGGCCCGGGTCCGACCACTCGAGCGATCCGCGTCCACCGTCGCGCATCACGCAGGCCTACCTGCTGCAGCGCTGGGTGCAGGCCTGCGGCGGACGCGGCCATTTCCCGATCAAGTTCAACGGCTCGATCTTCACCGTGGAGCCGAAATTCGCGGGCGGGCCGGACCTCAACCCAGACTGGCGGCGCTGGGGCGATTCGTACTGGTGGCAGAACACGCGTCTTGCGTACCATGCGATGCTGGCCGGCGCGGACTACGACATGATCGCGCCGCTCTTTGATTTCTACGTGGACGCGCTGCCGTTGTGCGCAGCGCGCGCCAAGCTGTACTACGGCGCGAGCGGAGTCTACTTCCCCGAGACGATGACGATCCTCGGCACGTACTCCAATGGCGACTACGGTTGGGAGCGCAGCGAGCACGCCGTGAACGAAGTGCTTTGTCCGTATTGGCAATGGGCTTGGAACCAGGGGCCTGAACTCGTGGCGCTGGGTCTGGATGTTTTCGAGCACACGCACGACAGGAAATTCCTCGCGCAAAAAGTGCTGCCGATCGCTCGCGCGACGCTCGAGTGGTTCGACACGCGCTTCAAGCGCGATGCGAAGGGCGTGCTCGTGATTTCGCCGACGCAGGTGCTGGAGACGTATTGGACCGGCGTGGTCAACGATCTGCCCTGCGTCGTAGGTTTGCACGAGATCGTGCAACGCCTGATGGCGCTGGACGGCGCGTCGCTGACGCCTGAGGATCGCGCGTTGATCCTGCGCGTGAAGAACTCACTGCCGCCGATTCCGACCGCTGCGACGCCCGATGGGGGGCTCGTGCTCGCCCCGGCCGAAAAGTTTGACCCCGCGCGCAGCAACTGCGAGTCACCGGAACTCTACGCGCTGTTTCCGTTCCGGCTCGCGCGGCGCGACACGCCGCTATTCGAAGCGGCGCGAATTGCATATGAAAAGCGCCAGGACCGTTTCACCAACGGTTGGCCCCAGGACGGTCAGGACGCCGCGCTGCTGGGCAAGCTCGAGGATGCGCGCGCCAACCTTCTGGCCAAGGTCGCGAACAGTGCCGCGAGCTACCGTTTCCCGACGATGTGGGGGCCGAACTTCGACTGGCTGCCCGACCAGTGCCACGGCTCGAACCTGATGCTGACGCTGCAACTGATGTTGCTGCAGGAAGATTCCAGCGGCAGGCAGCTATTTCCCTGCTGGCCCGCGGACTGGAGCGTGCGCTTCAAGCTGGCCCATCGCGATGGATCCCCCGCGTACGGCGTCAAGCTGGTCGTGCGTTGACCCGGCGGATGCCGGGTGCGCGTCAGCAATGAAGTTGGCAGAATCCGCCGCATGATTCGTTCCCATCACGCTGCTCAGTGGCTCAGTCTCGTGTTCCTTGGCCTGCTTGCGGCTTGCGAAAAGTCCGCCACTGAGGTGCCTGCCGCATCCGCGCCGCAGGCCAAGCCTGCGCCCGCCGCCGACGCTGCGACAAAAGTCGCGGCTGAGGTCGGCGATCCGGCCAAGCCCGCCGCGGCGGGCGAGAAGCCGAGTGTGGAGGAAGCCCCCTTCGCCAAGGTCGAGGGCGAGCGCGGTCTGCGCACGCATCTGCCGGCCGCGCTCGACGGCTACACGCTGATTTCGCCGCTCAATTCGAAGCAGGTGCACCTCGTCGACATGGAAGGCAAGACCGCGCACACGTGGGAGACGAAGTTCGTTCCCGCCGGTGGCGTCTACTTCCTGCCCAACGGTCACCTGCTGCGCACCGCGATGATCGAGAACAATCCGCGCTTCCACGCCGGCGGAATCGGCGGTCGCATCGAAGAACTCGACTGGGACGGAAAACTGCTTTGGGAGTTCGA
>JAYUOR010000327.1:0-4020 GCA_043760765.1 Planctomycetota bacterium
GATCAGAAATTCCGGTCGTCGAGCGGACTCAACCGTGCTCAGCGGCGCGCGGCAACTCGGCTACGACGGGGTTACGCTTGTTTTGGGGCTAGCCGGAGCTGGGCAAGACCAAGCCCGGCGCGAAGCACCTCGGGCGGATCACCGAGTTCCTTGGCTACTTCCCGCTCACGGTAGGAGTGAACCTCCCAGAGCGGATCCTGGAGACTCGGCAAAGGCTCGGACTGACCCAGGCGAAACTCGCGTCCCTTCTCGGCGTCGGGGAGGACGCGGTTAGAAACTGGGAACGAGGGCGGCGACGGCCCCGAGGCCGCCGCTTGCCTGAGCTTCAGCAACACATGACGAGGGCACGCGGGTTGGGTTCTTCCGGACCCTGACCTCGCCCGGGTGAGGTTTCTTTGCGTGCCGTCATGTAACGAGCCTCGACGCCCTGGATGTTCTTGGTAACGGCTGGACTTCCGTGGGGCGTGCACGAGCTGTTCAGTCCCTCGTTTCTCGCACCGCCCCGCGCGTGACGGGGTTCTTGAGATGCACAGCGGGCTCCAGCGCGATTCGCGACGGTTGGAATCCGCGCCAAGCCACTTCACCGTTACGCTGATTTTACGCCCGCTCTGAGGCGAAACAACGGATGTGCCAGCGTTTCAACATTGCATAATCTGCGAGGTGTTGCTTCGCGACACCTGCCACTTGGAGACCCCATGCGCTCGTCCACGCGATCGGCCGACTGCTCTCCGCAGCCACGTACCCCTGCAACCCACCGCCTGCAGTCGCCGGCGAAGCACATCACAATCAGTCGCTACGCGCGCGAGCGCTCGTGGAAAAACGATCGCCCGTGGCGTCACGGATCAGGGGGACGCATTGGAGAACGACGTCTTGCTCCTCGGGAGCCCCGCATGAAGCCGCCGAAAAGAGTCGAAGAGCCTGCTCCTGCTCCCGTTGCCCACCAAGCCGAGCATCTGCTGCGCTTCGGCGACCTGGAGTTGGACCGGCATTCCGTCGTGGTGCGCGGCCCGAGGGGTGACATTGAACTCGGCCTCAGTGAATTCCGCGCCTGTGCGCTACTCGTGGAGGCCGCCGGAGCAACCGTGCGGTGGGCCGAGCTGGCGGCGGTAACCGGAGTCGATCTGCGGTACGGTCGCCACGCTCTCGAGCTGACCTGCAGCCGGTTGCGTTCGCACTTGCTCCGCCGTGGGAGGAGCACAGTCACGGTCGCCGCGACCCGTGGGGTCGGTTGGAGGCTTGTGGCGACCGGCACTGTTGGGAGTCAATCTCAGAGATTGTGCTCGAGCGACCCAAAGTCGAGCATTCAAGCGCTCGCATCACCCGAATCGCTGCCGAACCAATCCTCTCAACCTTGAGAGTGGCGATCATGCAAGACCCGGTTACCGTAATGCACGTGCGGACGGCGAACGCCACGAAGGGCCTCCATTCGGAGGCTCACTCTGAGCGTTCGAGACCGTTAGCCTTCTCAACCCAACCCAAGAAAAGGAAGTTTGAAATGCGCACATTCCTATCGCCCGCCGCCTGGCTCGCCAGTGTGGCCTTGATGCTCTCCTTCGCACTGCCGCTGAGTACAGCACGTGCCTCGGCAAGTGCCTTGCAAAACACGCCGGTGACGCATTGCCGAGGATCTCAAGCCAACAAGAACGCGACCACCGGCAAATGGTCGCTTATGTGCATTGGCAACGAGTGCACCACGAACTGCAAATCGAGGCTTGTCACTTGCGGTGGCGTCGACATGACTGCATGCGCCTGCGCAGGTGGATCGCATTGCCCTGACGACAATTGCTGTCAAGTGACTCTCACAGATGCCGGCGTTCCAACTTTCTTCGGCGATTGTCCGTCCTGCACGCTGATGGGCACTTGCCGAATCTGTGGTACCCCCGCCAGCGCTCCAACCCAGTACCAACCATCGTGCTCCCCTTGTTCATGAGCTAGGCGGCAATCAGGCGAAAAGGCGTTGCGAGTTGAACATGACGGGTTCGCAAGTCCCTGGGGACGTGCTGAATCGGCATTGATGTTGACGGCAGATCCTACCAGAGTTTGCCGTAGTTTTGATCGCGGTTGCCGGTACTTGTCGAGCCGGCAACCGGCAAATTATGCCACTCTTCTGACTTTGGAGGCCGACCCACAAGCGAGATACGTCGCCGAGGTCAGCTGGATACAACCCACTTAGGAGCTGACTGCGATGAAAACACTGAATCTGTTGAAGCGAGCAGGGCTGGTGATCGTCGTCTTGGCACTCGCTACTTGTATCGTAGTGAGGTGGGTAAGGCAGAGTCACGAACCGAACCCGCAACCATCGGTTCAGCTGATTCGCGGTGCTGTCCCAGTCCCAGCGAGCAGAATACCCACGCCGCATGCCAACACACGATCAGATCTGCAACCGCAAAGGACGCCTATTGACCGAGATGGGGCCAACTCAATAAGTGCGGAGGTTTCCGCCATATCGGTACTTGTGCTGGGGACGGACGATTCTCCTGTGCCTAACGCGGCGGTTTCTGTCGACGGCGTAAACACCGGAAAATCAGCGTCCAGAACAGACACTCAAGGAAGGTGTGAATTAGATCTAGGGACAGCACAGCCCCCCAACTATTTAGTCGTTGTGGCGGCCGGATGGGAGGCGGCGCGGCAACTCATTCCAGCTAGTGTTCCAAAGGAGCTTGTGGTGCACTTGCAAGTTGGCGTGCGGCTCGCAGGAACTGTGCGGTGGAGGACGGATCAAGCAATTGTTGAGGGCGCCACGGTGTTTGCTTGGCGGGATGGATGCGTCCCTCGCAGAGAGGATGTAGTCGCCGCCGGCCTCGGCGAGAATCGCTTCGGGTCCCGCCTTATGTCCACGGTCACAGACAAGGTAGGCCACTTTGAATTCATCGCGCTATGTCGCGAGCGAGGATATACGGTAAGCGCGATAACGGCCGGTGGCATCAGCCTGCAACGTGTAGAGGGTTGTAATTCAGCTCGACCTCAGCCGGTCATGATAGACCTTGACGCGGTCTTCGGTGCCGTAGTGCGCTTGCGCAGTTCGGAAGGGGGGCTTCCGCGTTGCGGAAAACACGTGTTTGGACGAGGCCCAGCATGGGAAGCGATAGATGATGGTGACGCAATTGCGCAAATTCCCGTAGAATGCGCCTCATTACTACCTGAAGATGCACGGGAATTGCCGTCTTCTGTCGGATTTGATCGGTTTGTATTGCTGAGTGCTCGAGAGCGCACACGACAGTCTGTGGGCATTGAATACGCCGTCGAGCTCGCAGGATATCAGGCTGTGGCTACCCGGTTCGAAGCCACGCAATTCGATAAGTCGATGCCGGAATACGAGGTTCGACTTGCTCCTACAGCCACAAATTGGGGCGCCATTGAGATCACGTGCTCGGGCGGTGTTTCTACCGGAATAGCTCCTGATTCTTCATCGAACAATGTACTCGGAACCGTTCACCTCATTGGCGAGAGTGGTGATCGATGGGCGGTAATTGTACCCAAGCCGTGTACTGACCAGCCACAAACCATCGACGGCATCCCATATGGAACCTACCAAGTATACTTTCAGATGAGGGATCGAGCTTGGGAGTATCCACCGGCTAATGCGCGGCTTACTATCGACATTGGTCCCCGACCATTTGTCTTCGACATCCCTATGGATCCCGTCGGCGCAGTATTGCTTGCGGTGAGAGAGCCAAAAGGAGATGACTATGATGGCGAGCTGATCATCCGCCTGCGGTGCAAGTCCGACAATACATATGTTGCCTTTAATCGAGGGCCTTTCGTGCTCGAGAACTTACCATGCGGTGATTATGAAATAGCGATAGAGCGGCTAGCGGGAGCTGATTGCTATAACCAATCGCTGTGTCCGTTCAGCGTTACACAGGGAATAATTGCAACTCCCACGCTTACTTTGGTTCGATGATCCGAAGTCTGCGAGGAACTAGTCCTGGAACAAGCTCTTGCGGCGCGTTGATCTGCCAATAAAAGCTCGAAATGCCCTGGTTTTCTGCGTAGAACGAGGTTGTTCAAGCCCGACGT
>JAYUOR010000328.1:0-4018 GCA_043760765.1 Planctomycetota bacterium
GCGTTGTTGGGGCGACTGCGCGACGTCGATCGCGAAATGGCAACTTGGCCGGGCTGGGAGCTCGACGAATCCTGGCGCGAGTTGTGCATCGCGCAACACCACTCGATCCCCGCTCGCGAAGGCCGGCTGGCCGCGGTGGCCGAATGTTCGATCGAGCGCTCGCTCGCGCTGGCGCAGGAGGTTCACGAACGTACTTTGTTCCAGCTGGGCCAGAGCGTTCAGGGGCTCGAGGGCGGCCACCTGGTGCTCAATCCGCTGGGTTGGGCGCGCGATGTGCTGCACGACAGCGGAGTGGCCCGCGCCGTGCCGGCCTTTGGTTACAAGGTCGTTGATCCCTATGAGCTGGACAGCACGCCGCTTGGCCGCGTGCGCGTGCGCGAGAACGACGATCGCATCGCACTCGTGCGCGGGCGCATGCGCGTCGAGATCGATCGCAGCCGTGGCGTGATCGAGCAGATCTCGACGCGTGAATTTCCGGAGGGCCTGCTCGATCCCGCGCGGCCGCTGCTCGATCTTTCGCTGCTGCGCGGCGGGCGCGAGGAAAAGTTCCCCGAAGCGGAAGTGGCCAGCTCCTCGACCGAAGAAGAAGAAACGGATGAGCTGACCATTCGCCGCATCGGCCGCGGAGGCGTCGGTCTCTCGATCCAGGTCGCGATCGAGCCGTTGTTCGACGCAGTCTGGATTCGAATCCAGTCCGATGATTTGCCGCGGCCCGATCCGGGCGCGCATGCGGGGCTGCGATCCGTGCTGCGGCCGCGTCTCGCGGGCGAACTCAAGCTGCGCGCCGATTCGCCCTATGGCGTCGGAGAAATCCGCGCGCAGGCTTCGCGGGAGCGTCGCGCACCGCGCGCCGCAGGTCAGAGCGAACTTGTCGATGAACTTGCACGGCCTTTCACCGCGCTGCGTTTCGCCGACCTGTCCACGGATGACGACCGGCGCGGCGTGCTCTACGTGCACGACGGTGCGCCGTCCTTCGCGCGCATCGATGGGGGCTTCGAGCATTTGCTCTCGACGGTCGATCCCCTGGATCCAGGTTCCTTCGAAAGCGCGCTGATGGCGGACCTGTGGATCGTCCCGCACGCCGGGCTGGACGACGCAGCGCGCATGCGCCGCGCGATGGAATGCACGCTTGGCAATCCGCGTTTCATGCAAAGCACGGAAATTCGCGGCGGCGGAGTCTTGCCCTCGACGATGGGCGCGCTGTCGGTGAGCCCCGATCACGTGCTGGCCACGGCTTTTTGGCGCGAGCCGGCCAGTGCGCGCGAACACGTGGAGCGTCCTCTGGGGACCGGCATGGATACCGTGTTCGCGGTGCGGCTTGTCGAATTCGCCGGTCGATCCGCCAAGGTCAAATTGCGCGTCGCCGGAACGCTGACGCGCGCCGCGCGCACGGATCTTCTGGGCGAAGTGCTCGAATTGCTTTCCGTCGAGCCCTGCGCCGCGGCCTTTGGGCCCAAGGAAGATGCCTGGAGCGAGATCAGCGTGGATCTTGCGGCCAATGCGATCGCGACCATTCACTTTGTGTAGTGCCGTCGAGTTCGGGATTCGCCGGTCACAGGCGCCCTCCTCGCCCGTACTTCAGGTATCCAAGGCCCCGCGCCCCTCGCCTCTTCAATGAAACTGAATTTCACCCTGGCCGCATTGATGCTCCTGCTCGTCGCACCGACTCTCGTGGCGCAGGAGCGCGCAACGCCACGCAGTCTCGCGCCCAATGGGCTCGCGCTCGGTGGCTTCGACCCGGTCAGCTACTTCCCCGCAGGCGGGATGGCGGCCGCGGCGGGTAGCGAGAAATTCGAACTCAAGCTCGGACAGGCGCGCTATCGCTTCGTCAGTGCCGAGCACATGGCCTGGTTCAAGAGCGAGACCGAACGCTACGAACCGGCCTACGGCGGGTTCGATGCAGCCTCGATTGCCGGCGCAGGAATGAAGCCGGCGAGTCCGCAGTCGTTCAAGGTCGTCGGCGCACGGCTGTTCCTGTTCGCCGAGCCGACGGCGGTGAGCGCCTTCGATTCAAAGCAGGTCAGCAGTGCCGACGAAGCCTGGAAGAAGCTGAGCGGCGAATCCGCGCGCGGTGTCGCCCTCGACGACGCGCGCGTCGGCGCGAAATGGAATCTCGGCAAGGATCAGCTCGCGATCGAAGGCTACGACCCGGTCAGCTGCTTCCCCGAGGGCGGCGGTTCGCCTGCGAAGGGCGACGTGAAGATCGAGAGCGTTCTGGACGGCGCGCGCTATCGATTCGCGAGCGCCGCGCACCAGAAGTGGTTCTTGGCCGAGCCTTCGCGCTACCGCCCGAAGTACGGCGGCTGGTGCGCCTATGCGATGGTCGAGGGCGACGACGTCGAAGTCGATCCGAAATCCTTCCTGATCGAGAACGGCCGGCTGCTGCTTTTCTACAAGGGCTTCTTGGCTGACACGCGCGCGAAGTGGTTGCCCAAGGCGAAAGAATTTGCGCCGAAGGCGGATGCGTCGTGGACGAAGCACGCGCTCAAGTAACCTCGAACGGCAACTACGCGCGTTGAAACAGTCGAGGCCGGCCACCCTGAAGGGCAGCCGGCCTCGCAGGCTTTCGCGCAGCACAAGCGTCAACGCGAAGTTGACGATCGCACAGATCACGGGCAAACCGTGAACTCGAGCCCGTTGCTCAAAGTAATGTTGTCGGGCGCCGGGAAGCCGTTGTCGCGGCCCCAGAACTGCGCGTCGACCAGCGTGCCTGGAACTTGCAGGGTTGCGAGCGGTGTCCCGCCGAGCCCACCGACCGCGAACGCGTTCATGTCGATCGCGTACACGCCGGTGCAGTCGAGTCCGCTCGGCGAACCCCCGGAGACGACTCCAACGGTGCGCTTGATGGCTCCGCTAAGGCACAGCGTGCCGCCGCCGAACGGAGTCGAGCCCTGGCCGCCCGTGCCGTAGAGCATCAGGCCAGGTTTGTTGTTGAGCACGTTCGTCGCGCTGATCGTGAAGCCCGAACCGGCCGTCGCGCTCGACGTTCCTGTGAAGCCGATGCTCGGCACACAACTCAGCGAATTGGTCTTCGCCACGCAGTACGTCGTCGGCGCCGCGCAGGACGGAACGGGATCGATCCCGGTCACGACCAGCGCGAAGCGCGCATTGACACCCGGGTCGCCCGTCGCGGCATCGGTGTTGATGTCGCTGGCGATGACGTCCACGGTCCAGGTTCCGGCCGCGGGGCTTTGCACGAACACGTTTTCGACTGTGTCCTTGGTGTTCGCGACACCGCCCGAGGTCGAGAAGAGCCCCGCGCTCAATCCGTTGTTGCCGAAGTAGATCGTCCCGCCGGGTGACGTCACCTTGAGCGTCAGGTCGTTCTTGCGGTGCTGACCCGCGGACGGCGCTCCGGCCGGATCGAGGTAGCACATCGTCGCGCGGAATTCGGTTGCGCCCGGAGAAACCGTCAGCGGATACGAAACCGTCTGCAAGTTCATGAGGAGTTGGGACTGATCGATGTAAAACGTCTTCAGTCGCCGGTCGTAGGTGTTCTTCAGATCGACCAATCCCCAGCCCTGCTTCACGCGCGTCAGGCCCGCGCCCGCACCGCCCGCGGTCCAGTCGTAGGGATTCGCGTTGTTCACCATGAAGGCCTTGGCCGTCATCGCATGGCAACGATTCTCGAAGACCGTGCCGCCCGGATTGGGCACCGGGTTGCCGAACACCTGTTGCGACCACATCTGGAAAAACAGCCCGAAGTGGCCAGCCGTGATCGGCGTCGCCCCGGAGGTTCCACCGAACGAACTGGTGTACGTGCTGGTGGTCGTCGTGGTGAAGATGTTGTCGTAGAAGTGCGACAGCTCAGGCTTGATCCTGCCGTCGGCCGCGGGTCCGAAGGTTGCGCTGCTGACGTTGTCGTCGTTCTTGGTCAGCGTGTTGACGTGATCGACTCCGCCGACCGAGACCATGTTCTTGGCCCAGGCCTGCGGGCGTGCACTCTGCGAGTTCGTGTTCGACATCGACTGACAGATCACGATGTCGTTGATGAAAATGATGTCATCGAGCTCTTGAG
>JAYUOR010000329.1:0-10723 GCA_043760765.1 Planctomycetota bacterium
CACGTGTTCAGCGACACCGTGCAGCGCCAACGACTGCCCAAGCCCGTCTATCGCGCCCTGCGCCGCACGATCGAGAAGGGCGAGGAATTGGATCCGGCAGTCGCCGACATCGTCGCCAACGCGATGAAGGATTGGGCTCTCGACCACGGAGCCACGCACTTCACGCACTGGTTCCAGCCGATGACCGGACTGACCGCAGAGAAACACGACTCGTTCCTGACCCCGACCGCCGACGGCCGCGGTCTGATGGAATTTTCCGGCAAGGAGTTGATCAAGGGCGAGCCCGACGCGAGTTCATTCCCCTCGGGCGGAATCCGCGCCACCTTTGAAGCGCGCGGTTACACCGCCTGGGATCCCACTTCACCTGCGTTCCTGCGCAAGACCGCGCGCGGAGCGACGCTCTGCATCCCGACCGCGTTCTGTTCTTGGACAGGCGAAGCGCTCGATCAGAAGACACCGCTACTGCGCTCCATGCAGGCGCTTTCCTTGCACGCGGTGAGATTGCTCAACCTGCTCGGCGAGGCGAACGCGACGCGCGTGGTAACCACGCTGGGTTGCGAGCAAGAGTATTTCCTGGTCGACCGCCGTTTCTATTACTCGCGGCCCGACCTGGTGGCGACCGGCCGCACGCTGTTCGGGGCGCGTCCGCCCAAGGGCCAAGAGCTCGAGGACCACTACTTCGGAGCGATCAGCGAGCGCGTGATCGCCTACATGCAGGAGCTGGAGCAAGAACTCTGGCGTCTGGGCATTCCCGCGCGCACGCGGCACAACGAAGTCGCGCCGGGCCAGTACGAACTTGCGCCGGTCTTCGAAGAAGCCTCGGTCGCCGCCGACCACAACATGCTGACCATGGAGGTCATGAAGTCCGTGGCGGAGCGCCACGGCTTCGCCTGCCTTCTGCACGAAAAGCCCTTCGCCGGCGTGAATGGATCGGGCAAGCACAACAACTGGTCGATGTCCGACAACCTGGGCAACAACCTGCTCGAACCCGGACACACGCCGCGCGAGAACCTCAAGTTCGTCGTCTTCCTGACCGCGATCATCCGCGCCGTCGATCTGCACCAGGATCTGTTGCGCGCTTCGGTCGCGCACGCCGGCAACGATCACCGTCTGGGCGCGAACGAGGCGCCGCCGGCGATCATGTCGATCTACGTCGGCTCGCAACTCGAGGAAGTCCTGCGCGAGTTGATCGACGGCACGGCGCCGGGCAAGAAGGGCGCCGAGAAGATGCAGCTGGGCGTGACCACGCTGCCGCCCCTGCCGCGCGATCAGTCCGACCGCAACCGCACTTCGCCCTTCGCCTTCACCGGCAACAAGTTCGAATTCCGCGCGGTCGGCTCGAGCCAGGCGGTTGCGCACCCCAACACGCTGCTGAACACGTTCATCGCCGAGTCGCTCGACTTCATGGCGACCGAGATCGAGAAACGCAGCGGCAAGGGTGATCGGCGCGAAACGATCGACGCGCTGGTCAAGCAGGTGTTGACGCAGCACCAGCGCATCATCTTCAACGGCGACAATTACTCCGAGGAGTGGGTCGCCGAAGCCGAACGCCGCGGATTACTCAACTTGCGCGACACGCCCTCGGCGCTGGCCCGCTTTGCCGCCGAGAAGAACGTCAAGCTGTTCGAGAAGTACGCGGTGTTCACGCCGCGCGAGACGCACTCGCGCTCGAACGTCGCGTTCCACACGTATCTGACGCGCGTGCACGTCGAGGCGCAGACCGCCAAGGGCCTGGCCGCGACGCTGCTGCTGCCGGCGGGTTTCGCCTACCAGGAGAAGCTCGCGCGCTCGATCCACGCCGCCCAGCAGATCCTGCCGCGCCTGGACGTGAAGGCGCAGGTCGAATGCCTGGAACTCGTGGCGAAGACGATCAACGATCTCAAGCGTTCGCTCGACCACCTCGAACAGGCGCGCGCCTTGGCCGAAGCTCACCACGGGACTCCCGAGCAGCACGCCATTGCCTTCCGCGACCAGGTCATGCCGGCCATGGCCGACTTGCGCCTCCACGCCGACATTCTCGAAGGCCTGGTCGAGGACGACCTCTGGCCCCTGCCGAAGTACCGCGAGATGCTGTTCCTCAGCTGAGGATGGAGCGGCCCCCCCCGGGAACGACGTTATTGGTAGCGGTGGTCGGACTCGAACCGACGACACACGGCTTATGAAGCCGTTGCTCTAACCAACTGAGCTACACCGCTGTGCGGACCGTCCATGGACGATCGGCGCGGGACTCTAGCCCCCAATGCCAGTAGCGGCAAGAGCCACCTCGGCCCCCCTGCGTCCGCCCGGATCGCCGCAGGACCGCCGTCTGACGGCTCGAAGCGATTTTTCCAAGAATTCTCGGCCGCGGCAGCACTTTTCCTCGTTTCAGTTATTGAAGGGAAGGAACCGGTCGAAGGACCGACCTGACTCTCATGGGGCCGTGGCCAAGGTGCAGTTCGCATCGACCTTTGACGCGCAACTGGCCCCGAGGGGAATGCGCCGGAGAGAGCCGGGGGGTGTCGCGATGGAAGCGGCGCCCCTCGGCGTTTTTCGGCCCGCTACCTGGCGGTCAGCGCGCGTTGACCGCGGACCGAATAGTAGCCGAGCTGCCGCACGGTGATGCGCCCCGTCTCGCGGTCGAAAACCTGGCAGCTCGAGAACGGACGCGAGTACAGGTGCAGGCTGACCGCCGGCTTGCCACCGGCCGAGGCGATCTCGTGCAACGCGATCTCGTCGGTGATGAACGCGACCTGGCCCTGCGGGCAGACGCGCGAATTCCCTTTCTTCATCGGAGCCGCGCCGGGTGCGCTCGCCAAAGCAGCCGCTGGAACGTGGAACAGCGTCTCGGAGACCTCGCCCTCGAGCACCGCCATCCAGCAGCGCTGGCCTTCGTGGTTGTGGATCGGACTTTTCTGACCCGCGCCCCAGCACAGGAGCAGCAGTTCGAACTGCTCCTCGTGATGCACCAAGTTGCGCGTGTAGCAGTCGTCGTCGAAGAAGGCCCAGCTGCGCCAGTCCTGATGCTCGCTCGCATAGCGCGAGAGCTGGCCTGCGACGCGCGCGCCCTTGGGATCCTGCTGGAACTCGCGCGCGAGCTCGTGACACAACTGCGAGAGAGGCGAAGTGTGCATGGTCTGGAGCCGACTCCGCCAGCCTACCGCGAACCCGCGATCTGCGAAACGGGCAGCGTCTGTTCGAGGGCTTCGACCAGACTGCAGATCCCATTCAGGGTCGAGTGCGCACCCAAACTCAGGCGCAGGCTCGAGCGCGCTCTGCCCCCGACCAGCCCCATGGCCTCGAGTACGTGGCTCGTCGCGCCGCCTGCGCCGGCGGCGCCCGCGGAAACGCTGAATCCGCGCGCCCCCAGGCGCTGCACCAGGCTCGCCGCGTCGGCGCCGGGGAAACTCACGTTCAATGTATTGGAAAGAGCTGCAGCGCTGCCGTTAAGTTCGAGGCCGGCGAACTTCGCCTTGAGCCGCTCGAAGAGTTGAGCGCGCAGCGCGCCGATCGCCTGATGCGAACCGAACGCGCCCTCGCGCAGGCGCTCGAACGCGCATCCGAACGCGACAGCTCCGGCGGTATTTTCGGTCCCGCCGCGCATGCCGCCCTGCTGGCCGCAGCCGTGGATCAGCGGCGCGAGTGCTGTGCCCTCGCGCACGAACAGCACGCCGCAGCCTTTCATGGAATACAGCTTGTGGCCGGACAAGGACAGCAGATCGCAGCCGATCGCGCGCACATTGAGCTCACGCTTGCCGAGCGCTGCAACGCCGTCGACATGGAAGCGTACACCGCGCGCGCGACAGACTTCGCCGATCGCTTCCACGGGTTGGATTGCGCCGGTCTCGTTGTTGGCCGCCATGATAGAAACCAGAATCGTGTCGTCACGGATCGCGGCGGCAATGTCCTCGACGCGCAGCGCTCCGTCGGATCGCGGCGCGACGATACTGACTTGAAATCCCTGGCGGCCGAGCTCGCGCAGGCTGCTCAGCACGGACTTATGTTCGATGGAGCTGCTGACGATGTGGCCGCGGCCGGCGGCCCGTGCGCTGCCCGCGAGCGCCCAGTTGTTGGCTTCGGTGCCGCCCGAAGTGAACAGGATTTCGCGCGCGAATCCGCCGATGCCCGCGGCGATGCGCTCTTTCGCAAGCGCGATCGCGGCCGCGGCGCGCGCGCCTTCGGGATGGGACGACGATGGATTGGCGAATCCTTCGCGCATCCACTTCAGTGCCTCCTCGAGCACGCGCTCGTCGACCGGCGTGGAGGCGTTGTAGTCGAAGTACAGCTCGTCGTTCATCTCAACGGATTTCCGCGGACGTCAAGCGCACGCCGCCGTGCGCGACCGCGAAAAGCAGGCAGGCTGGATTGTTCGGACTCACCACCGCGCGCGGATCGCCTAGCGCCAGCGGTGCGTGGCGACTGCCCGCTGGATAGCGCAAATAACTGCCTGCGCTGTGTTCGCCGTCGCTGTCGCGATAGCCACCGGCCAAGACCAGCACCTCCTCGACGCCGAGATGTTCGTGCTCCGGATACGACGAACCTGGATCCATGCGAATCAACACGGTCGCACTGCCACCCGCCGCTTCTTCAGCCTGGAACAGTGGCCGCCAGGAGACTCCCGGATGCCGAGTGGAGCGCCAGTCGGAAGCCTGGCTGTCCAAAGCGGCACCGACGAGGCCCGTGCTCAATTCGATTAGGCCCATGCTGTGTTCCGAGAATAGCTCCCGCCCACGTCCACAGCTCGAACTCAGACCCACTTGCCCCTCAAACGTTGTGCGGGATGCGGGATGCTCGCCTGGAACTGCACCTTCGGGAGGCTCCACGAGCCCCGCGGACGCCGATTTCGCGCAGTTGCCGACGAGCGAGTTCGTGCGCACGAGCCACTTTGAAAGCCCGCGCCCGAGCTGCAGAAAACGAATCGTTTCCTAACGGCATGTTCAGACTCACCTGCAATTCCGCTCGGGCTGTCTCGATCGCGATTCCAAAAACAAAAAAGGCATGGAGCGAGCCGCTGGTCGGGCTAGGCTTTCAGTGTGCTCGTGGTTCGCCACGGACACAGGCGAGGCTCCATCGGGAGGTGTCGGTGCTCATGCGAGCAGTGCCGTCACCCGGGAAGCTTGATGGAACCTCCTCTCTCCCTCGGGCCGCTGATCGGCAAGGATCAGCGGCCCCCTTTGTTTCCAAAGGGAGCCGCTGAAGGAAGTGCACCGCGGATCGCTGCGCGTGCGCGCACGCGAATGGATCAGGGCGTGACGATCCAGGCGTGCGCGGAACCGTCGGTCTCGAACAACGTGAGATCGTGCGTCAGCGAATCGAAGGTCCAGTTCGCGGTCGCAACTCCGTCGCGCGTAACGGCACTGGGGCTGATCGGCCAATGCGCGAGCACGATCTCGTCGCCCGTTCCATCGGCGGTTTGCGTGAACACGTACAGGTCGCGCGACGTGGACAGCCCGGTAGCGATCGGATCGTTCGTCAGGCGCTTCAGGTTCGCCGTTGCCGAGAAATGCAGCTCATTGGCGGCGGGCACACAGCTCCAGTCGAACGGAGTGAAGGCTCCGCCGGCGTCCTGTTCGACGTAGAAGCGTTCAAAGACGCCGTCCATGTCGGCGAGCGCGCGGCCGGCGAGCGGCATCTGCAGGCTGAACTGGCCAAACCAGTCGCAGGCGGCCGAAGCGTCCACCATCCGCCAGTCGTGGCCGGAGAAGGGCACGACCGTGTAGCTGTACAGCGGGCCGACCTGACGGCCGAGATCCAAGCGCATGTGCTGATCGAGGATGTCGTTCTGTCCCGGCAGGTAAGGCACCAGGTCGACCGCAGCTCGCCAGGTCGCGAGCGGCGTCGAACCCAGGTTGCGCGACAGATCGCTGGTCGGGTCGATGGCGAGCGTGATCGGATCGTACCTGATCACCGAAGAGCGGCTCATTTTCCAAGGGTTCGCTGAACCGACGGTGCCGTCGCCGAACCAGAAATCGAAGATGAAGCGCACCGGGCCGTCATGGAAGTAGGTGTCGTTGAGCGACACGTTCCCGGAGTGGTTGAGCACGGCGGCAAACACCGCGTGGGCAGGATTGCGGTGGCGCGCCGCGTAGTTCATCACCGCGCCGCCCCCCATCGAGAATCCGATGGCGTAAATGCGCTGGCGATCGATGTTCATCACGCTGTTGGCCAGCGTCCAGTCGAGCACCGCCTCGGTATTCTGCTGGCTCTCGACCGAACTGAAGTGCTTCTTCGAAGCGCTTAGCGGGCAGACCAGGAACCATCCGCGGCGTGCGCATTGGCGCACGTAGTCGGTGTTCTGCAACACGTCGAGGTTCGAGGAGCCGAACTTATGGAAGACGACCAACAAGGGCTGGGGAGTCGTCGGCAAGGGGCTGGGCACCATCAAGGTGAACGCTTCGGCGAAGGTCGTCGGCGGAATGATCGTGTACTGACGCAAACGGTAGTGCAGCGAGACCGCACCCGTGGAGGAGCCGCCTCCCACCGCCGAGGCACCGGCGTCGAACTCATGGATGAGACCGTTCTTGACGACCGCGCCCGCCTTGACAAGCTCCTCCAGGAAGCCGGGCAGCGCCTCGCCCTGCGTGGCCAGTATCGAACCTGCGACGCTCGTCGAAGCGTCCGGACCGGCCGGGTCGAGGCCGACGGGGTCCTGTGCGAACACGACGCCCGAATAGATCTTCACTCCGGGGACCCCGCGCAGCAGGTCATCCGATTGTGGAGCTTCAATTTCCAAAGCGAGTTCCTCGCTGATCGGAACCGCGCTCCGAGTCTGCAGCAGCAGAGCCGCCTGGTCATGGGCTGCAACCCAGAGTCCCCCGCAGGCGGTGCGGATCATTTCAACGAAGAAGAATGCGATCGAGATATGCATCTAGTGTTTTGGGCCGAGGGCCGAATCCGTAGGACCCGCCAAGCCTTGAAATTGTTCCTCCGAAAGAAACCTACCCCCACGTCTGGGGTGGTGACGGAACAAGCTAGGTGGCGGAAATCCGGCGAAAATCGGGGCCGAAGGGTCTATTGCCGGGGGCCGGCCAAAGACGAACGGAATCCTTGATTTTCCGCCGTTTCTAGAGCGCTTCGCCGGGCAGAGACTGCACGGCGCCGTAACAATGGCCCTCGACCGTGAACACCTGGACACGTTCCGCGTCGCGGTCGAGCACGGCGATTCGCGTGTGGGCCAGGTCGTGGCCCTGCTCCACGACGACGTCTTCAGGGGCCTGAACCGAGCCCGTATCGTCTCCGGAGCCGGCCAGCACACGCACTAGGCGACCCGCGGAGTCCACGATCGGCAGGCCGGACTCCTCACCGCGAACCGCGAGTACCCAGCGGCCGTCGGACAGCGGCGCCGCCGCGGTGGGCTCGACTCGGCCCCCGGCGCTTCCCGGCACGCGGAACAGGAAATGGAATTCGCCGTCGCGAAAAACCTGCACACGTGCCGCGCCGGCTTCGCAGGCAAAAACCCAGCGGCCGTGGGCCGTGGCCCGCGCCAGACCGCGGAAAGTTCCTAGCGGATCACCCTCCGAGCGCAGCCCGGCGATCCAACTGCCGTCCATGCGCGCGATGGAGAGCGCGTGACGACGACGGCCCGCGCAGGAAACGAGCAAGCGGTCCTCCTCATCGTCCTCGAGGATGGCGATGTCGCTGATCTGCGCCAGATCCCCGCGGCGATCTTCTCCGCCAATTGTATCGTTCGCGGGCGCGCCAGGCAGCTGTGCGAAAGATGCGACTTCGCGGCCGAACACGCTGAACGCGCGGATTTTCCCTGCGATGTTGTCCGCGACCCAGATCGTGCGATCGCGATCGACGTCGAGTCCGCTGACGCGCGCACCGCCGGCGTCGTCCTCGCCGGAGCGAAAGGAAAAGCCGGCCGTGAGCGTGTTTCCGTCCAGATCGTAGGCGCGCACGTGCGCCGTGTCGGCGTGACGGCCAACATACAGCACACCCGAACGTAAACTCAGACTGCCGTGCACGCTCCCACTCGCTTTGCGCGCGCTGCGCTCTGCGCGAGCCGCAACGGGCAGGTCCGGACTGCGCTTGGGCGGCTGTGTTCAACGCCTTGTGCGTGCGACTCGGCAAGCATGGGGCAGCAAGCTAACCCCGATCGTGAGGTGGCGCTAGCGGGCCCAGGCCAGCTGCGCGCGCTCACCGGCGGCCAGTTCGCGTTCACCCTGCGAGTCGATCGTACGCACACTGCCATGTGTCGATTCAACCGACAATCCGCGCGAATCGAGGGTCAGGTTGGCGTGTCCAGCCTCGACCTCCACGATGCCGAATCGACTGGTGATGATCAGCGGGCCGTTGACGTCGAGCGCGCCGGACTCCAGCCGCAGACGCCGCGTCGAAGGCTCTTCGACCTGCACCACGCTCGAGGCCGCGACCTCGACCGTGGTCGTGCCCAGGGTCAGGCGTGCGCGCGCGCCTTCGGGTGTGCGCAACCAGTCGCCGCGTTGCAGCTCGCGTGCCGGCTTGCCGGCTGCGAGAGGATCGCCGACGGTGTGGACCACGCCTTCAAGCGCAAGCAGTTGCGCTCGTGCCGCGCCGGAGGGATCGGGCGTCAGCCGGATAGCGGCGTAGCAAATAATCGCGAGCAGCACGACCCAGGTCGCCTTGCCGCGTCCAGGCGAACTGAATCCGGCGCGCGCGACCGCCAGCGGCGAGAGGATCGCGCGGCGCACGGGCGCGCGCTCGTCGGCGTTGGAATCGACGTCTGCTTCACACTCGACCAGAGTCCTGCGCAAGCGCGAATCGGCCAGCAGTAATTCTCGGTAGAGCGAGTTGCAGTCCGCGCAGGTATTCAAGTGCTCGCGCAGGCTGGGGTCGTCAGCGAGCGTGTTCCCACTCGAGAGCAGCACGGCGACGCTCTCCCTCGCCACCTCGCAATGCTCGTCGCCAGGTCGGCTCGGCTGACGGAGCGGGGCCGGTGTTTCGCCTCGGAACATCGTCACGGGCTTCGGTCCTCTGAACGAGCTGACCGGTCAAGCTGCCGGACGCGCGCGAGCGCCCGGCTGGGCCCGGCCGGGAATAGCCACTCCGCGAACCAAGCGAGGCAACGCCCGGGCCAGGTCCAGAGCGAAGAATTCATGGCGGAAGGATCGGACGAATCCGGCCCGGGCCTGAGCCGGGAAGGCCCTGCCTCCGAACCGCCCTTTCCCCACCGCCCAGGCCCGGGTCTGGCCCTCTCAGGCGCCCAGGGGCGCAGCGGAAAGGCGCGTCAGTGCGCTGTCGATTCGCGCGAGAGCGTGCGCTCCTCCCAAAAGATCGATCAGGTCAAAAAGGTCCGGCCCACCGGACTGTCCCGTCAGGGCGCAGCGCAGCGGCTGGAAAAGCACCGGCATCTTGATGCCACGTCCCGTCACCCAGGCCTTGGTCGCGTCACGAATCTCCGCCGGCCCCAGGCCCTTGGCCAGGGACTCGGCAAGGAACGTGCGATAGTCCGTCAGCGTCGCGACGCCCAGCGCCTGCTTGCGCGCATTTTTCTCTGCGTCGGGTTCAAAGACGACCGCGCGGTCCGCTGCGAAGAAGTACGCGATGCGTCCCGGCAACTCGGAATAGGTGCGGATGCGCTCTTGCTCGCCGCGCACCAGCTTCAGGTACCACGGCCGACGACTGTCCAGATCGGCCTGCGTGGTCAGTCCGGCGCGCAGCAGGTACGGCGCGCAGGTGTCCGCCAGCTGCTCGAGCGGTTCCATGCGGATGTATTCGCCGGCCATCCATTGGAACTTGTCGATGTCAAAGATTGCGCCGGCTTTCGTCACGTCCTTGATGTCGAAGTTCGCGACCAGGTCATCGATGGAGAAAATCTCGGTCGTGCCGTTCAGCGCCCAACCCTGAAGGCACAGAAAATTGATGATCGCCTTCTTCGGGTAGCCGCGCTCGTGATAGTCCTGCAACGCCGTGTCGCCGGTGCGCTTGGACAATTTCTTGCCGTCGGTGCCGAGCATCAGCGGCAGGTGGCCGAACTCGGGCACAGGCTCCCCAAGCGCCTCGTAGAGCAGCACTTGCTTGGGCGTGTTGACCAGGTGTTCTTCGCCGCGGAACACGTGGCTGATGCCCATGTCGATGTCGTCGCAGACGACGACGAAGTTGTAGATCGGCATGCCGTCGCCGCGCACCATGATCCAGTCGTCGACTTCCTTGTTGTCGAAGCTGACCTCGCCGCGCACGTGGTCGAGGAAGCGCGTCGTGCCTTCGGGCACGCGAAAGCGCACGACCGGTTTCACGCCTGTGGCCCGCAGAGCTTCGACTTCCGCCTTGCTCAGGTTCGCGCACTTGCGGTCGTAGGCCGGCTTCTCTTTGCGCGCGCTCTGGCCCTCGCGCAGGCTTTCCAGGCGCTCGCTCGAACAGAAACACGGATAGGCGGCGCCCTTCTCCAGCAAGCGTGCCGCATAGGCGCGGTGGCGATCGATACGCTCAGTCTGGCGGTAGGGCGCGCAAGGGCCGCCGATATCGGGGCCTTCGTCCCAATCGATGCCCAGCCAGCGCAGGCCTTCGAGGATCGCGCGTTCGAATTCCGGCGTCGAGCGCTCCTTGTCGGTGTCCTCGATGCGCAACAGAAACTTGCCACCTTGGCGCCGCGCGTAGGCCCAGTTGAACAGGGCTGTGCGCGCACCGCCGATGTGCAGGCGGCCGGTGGGGCTGGGGGCAAAACGCACGCGCACGGGCTTCATCGGATCGGTCCGCTTTGGCTAGGGAGAGCCTCGCGGACCGGCGAGTCCACGGGCCGAGCAGGATACGCCGCGGGCCGCCGGGC
>JAYUOR010000330.1:0-4004 GCA_043760765.1 Planctomycetota bacterium
ATGAAGGCTTCACCCGTGTGCAGCGCGGTGAGAAAGCCCGTGCAAGCCGCCGAGACATCGAATGCGCCGGAATTCTTCGCGCCCAGCCGGTCCTGGACCAGGCACGAGCAGGCCGGCAACAGATAGTCAGGTGTGAGCGTCCCGACGATGATCAGGTCGAGTTCCTCGGGTTTGACCCCGGCGGCTTCGAGCGCCATTTTTCCGGCGGCGACACACATGTCGCTGGTCCCTTCGCCCTCGCCGACCCAGCGGCGCTCGCGAATTCCGGTGCGCTGGACGATCCATTCGTCCGAAGTGTCGACCCACTTCTCGAAGTCGCTGTTGACCAGGACCTTCTTCGGCACCATGGAGCCGGTTCCGGCGATGCCAACGCGAACGCAAGAACTCATGCGGTGGGCTGGAAGTGGAGCGGAAGTGGGACCCGAGCCCGACAGCCGGGCCCGCACGGTCGGGATTCTACCGGCTATGGCGTCCGGTTACAGGTCCGACCCGCGCGCGCCGTCTCAGAAGTTCCGGAGGGGTCCGTCCGACTCAGGCATCGCCCACCGCGGCCGTGCCGACAAGGCCCTGGACGATGTGCTTGTTCACATCGGAATCAAGCGCCTTCAGGGCCTGCAGCAACGCATTCGAGACGGCCAGGGCGTCGGATCGTCCGTGGCCCTTGACGACGATGCCGTCCACGCCGAGCAACAGCGCGCCGCCGTACTCGGCGTAGTCGATGTGCTTCTTGATTTTGCCGAGCGCTTCCGGCGCCCACTGGACCGAGTGCGCCTTCAGTTCGCCGAGCATGAGTTTCAGGATGAAGCCTGAGAATTCTTCCATCAACTTCAGGACGATGTTGCCCGTGAAACCGTCGGTGACGATCACGTCGGCAAGCCCCTTGAACAGGCCGCTCGATTCGACATTGCCGACGAAATCAAGGCCGCTTGCCGCGAGCAGCGGATAGGTCTCTTTCAAAAGTTCCGTGCCCTTGCTCGCCTCTTCGCCGATGTTGAGCAGGCCCACGCGCGGCTTGGCGACACCAAGGCAGTCGCGGGAGTAGATCGCTCCCATCAGCCCATATTGCAGCAGGTGCTGCGGCTTGGGCGCGACCTGTGCTCCCATGTCGAGGATCGTGACCGGAGTGCCGGTCAGATTCAGGGTCACCGCGATGCCGGGGCGCTTGACGCCCTCGAGCGTGCCAAGGCCGAGCGTCGCCGCTCCGACCACGGCGCCGGTGTTGCCCATGCTGACGATCGCGCCGGCGGCATGGGTCTTGACAGCTTTGATGCAGACGCTGATCGAGGAATCCGGCTTGGCGCGCAGCGCCGTCGCCGGCGATTCGGCCATGCCGATGACCTGGCTGGCGTGCTGGATCGCAAATCGTCCCGCGGCCCCATGCTTGTCCAGAAAGGCCTCGATGACAGCCTGATCTCCGACGAGCAGAATGCGCTTGGGGTCAAGCTTCCACGGTCCGTCCGCAGCACTGGCCTGCACGGCGCCCCGCAGCAGAGCATCGGGCGCGTTGTCGCCGCCCATTACGTCCAGAGCAATGCGCTGAGAACTCATCGCCTGCCTAAAAAGGCCACTGGATCTGCCGCCCCCGCGGGGCGACGCGACCCTAGACCTCTTCCTTCTGAAGCACGTCGATGCCCTTCTTTTCGCCGCCCTTGGAGAACGCGTAGTGGCCGCAGTTGTCGCACACGCGGTGAGACTTCGTGGCGGCACCGCAGCGCGGGCAGTAGTTCGGCGTGAGCACCGCAAGGGCGTCGTGAGAACGACGATTGCGGGTGCGGGTGTTGGAGTGACGGCGCTTGGGATTGGGCATGACGCGACTTCGGTGGGCAAGCGCGGGGCGCCTGCAGCGTTCGAGAGGGCGGAGAAAGTACCCACGCCCAGGGGGGCTGTCAATCGCCGAGCTTTTCGCTGAGGGTGCGTTCGACTAGGGCGAGCGCCTCGGACAGGGCGTCGGGATTGAGGCCCTGGCCTTGGGCGGTGTTGGGCCGGCCTCCCCCACCGCCGCCAAGCAGCTTCGAAATCGCCTGCGCCGTCTGGCCGGCGTGCAAGCCTCTTTTCAGGGCCGCGCCTTCGCACAGGACGAGGAACGGCAGCTTGTCGTCGGCTCGGGCAAAGAGGGTCAGGGCCAGGTCAGGGGCCAGGGCTTTGGCGCGCTCGCCGAGCGTGCGCAGGCCTTCAGCGTCGAGATCGGGCAGGTCGAGAACCCCTGCGCTCACGCCCGACCTTACCCGCAAGGCCGCGCGTACGAGTTCGAACGCCGCGCCCACATCGTTGCTGGCACCGGCGGCCTGCTTCTTCTTGGAATCCTTGAGCTGCTGCTGAAGTTGATCGATGCGCGCGCCGAGTTCCTCGGGTGAGCTCTTCAAGCTGCGCGCGGCGCCGAGCAAGAGACGTCGCTGCTCCTGTATGCGCAACAGTGCAGCCGTGCGCGTGACCGCTTCGATGCGGCGCACACCGGCGGACAACGCGCGCTCCTGCACGATCAGGAACGATCCGATGTCGCCTGCGGCGCGCACGTGCGTGCCGCCGCAAAGCTCGGCGGAATAATCGCCGACGGCTACGACGCGCACGCGCTCGGAATACTTTTCGCCGAACATCGCGACCACGCCGCGCGATTTCGCGGCTTCGAGATCCTCGACGGTCGTTTCGACCGGCGCGTTTTGCGCGATCTCGCGATTGACGTGTTGCTCGATCAGCTCGAGTTGCTCGGGCGTGAGCGCCTGCGGGCTCGAGAAATCGAAGCGCAGGCGATCGGGGCCGACGTAGGAACCCTGCTGGCCGACGTGGTCCCCGAGGATCTCCTTCAATGCCTTGTGCATCAGGTGCGTGGCCGTGTGGTTGGCGCGCGTGGCCGCGCGGCGCTCGGCGTCGACTTCGGCCGTGACCTCGAGGCCCGGCGTGGATTCGCCGCGCGCCACGCCGACGTGGATCACGATCTCACCGAGTTTCTTCGTGTCCTCGACTTCGAATTCGAAGCGGCCGTCCAGTGAGCGGATCACGCCTGCGTCGCCGACCTGGCCGCCGGATTCCGCATAGAACGGGCTGGTTTCGAGCACCAGCCGGTCCTTCTCGCCGGAACTCTGCGCGGGAAAGGCGCGCGCGACGCGTGTCTTCGCGCGGCAGTTCGCCTCGCCGGATTCATAGAACGTCGAGCGCGTGGCGGCGAGACCGGTCAGCTGTTCGGCCGAGAGCAGTTGTTTGAACGCGCCCTCGGAGCGGCTGGCCGCGCGGTGCTGAGACTGGGCACTGTCCCAGCCCGCGTGATCGAGCGTCCAGCCGCGCTCGCGCAGCATCTGCTCGACGAGGTCCTGTGGAAATCCATAGGTCGCGTACAGTTCGAAGGCCGCGGAGCCCGCGAGAAATTTCGCCGCGGGATTGCTCTTCTGTGTGCGCGCCACGAGATCGGAGAACAATCCCAGACCGCGCTCGAGCGTGGCACCGAAGGAATCTTCTTCCGCGCGGATCACCAACTGCACGTGTTTGACTCGCTGGGCGAGTTCCGGGAACGCAGGCCCGAGCACTTCGACGACCGTCGGCACGACGTCGAAAAGGAACGGCCTATCCATGCCGAGCGCCTGACGGCCAAAGCGCGCCGCGCGTCGAATCAGACGCCGCAGCACGTAGCCGCGGCCTTCGTTGGAAGGCGCCGCGCCGTCCGCGATCGCGACGGAAACCGCGCGCAGGTGATCGGCAATGACGCGAAAGGCGATGTCGCGTTCGTTGTTGTGTCCGTAGGGCTTGCCCGTCAGCTCCGAAAGACGCTGGAAAATAGGCGTGAACAGATCGGTGTCGTAGTTCGAGCGCTTGCCCTGCAGCACGGACAACACGCGTTCGAAGCCCATGCCTGTGTCCACGTGTTGCGCGGGCAATCTCACCAGGCGGCCGTCGTCCTGGCGGTTGAACTCCATGAACACGTTGTTCCACAGTTCGATGAAGCGCTCGTTGCCAGCGTTGACGCCGATCGCGCGATTCGCGCCGTCCTGCGGATCGGCACCTGGCTCGCCGCG
>JAYUOR010000331.1:0-4002 GCA_043760765.1 Planctomycetota bacterium
CCTGGACCGTCTTGTCGCGCGCCGCCGGAGCGTCCTGTGCCGAGACAAGCAGAGGCAGGACGAGGGCGAGCGAGATTGGACTCCACGGTCCCGGACGCATCGGCAACGAGGTAGAGCGCATGGATCCTCCTTGTGGGGCGGGAGCAGGCCTCGTGCGGCTCCGAGCCGCGTGACCCGCGCGCGAGCAGTCTAACGCCCGAAGCCGAGCGCGCAGCGGCGCCTGGGATTCATCGATGCCTGACGCGGCGGCGAACGCTTGCAGTGGCGCGGTCAGGCCAGCTTGGCCGAACTGGGGCGCTGTTTTCCAGCAACACTTCATGTGACTTCCTTGGCTCACATGCGCGACGAAGGCCGATGCGATCGATCTGGAGACGCGGCGCAGGGCGGAGTTCAGGCCGGGGCTGACTAAGAGGTGAGCGGGACCGTTGAACTCGGCTGGCGGCGCGAAGAGAGCGCGATTCTTCCGTTCCTCTAATCCCGCAGAGGTCGGCTGATCCCTGACGCGCTTGCGCGGCCCTGGGTACAATGGCGCCCGTGAAGGAGGCCTCGGCTCATAACAGTTGCGCGATCATCAAGTTTTTGCAGGCGGGGACTGGGCGCTGGCGTGGTGGTGCGATAACAACGCCGGGCCACGCCGCGCACTCAACAGGCGTGCGCGCGAAAACGGCTTTTCCGCCGCAGAAAAGCGGGAGCTACTGTGATGCCAGGGTCGAAAACAGCTGCAAGCAGAACGAGCGCTGCGCGAGCTCGCTCCGGGCGCGGAGATCGATTCCTTCGAGCCGGCGGCGCTGGGTCGCGCGCGCATCCGTTACGTGCTGGAGCATGCAGGCACGGCCCGTTCCCCAAAGCAGTGAATTCGGCGACCAAGTCAAAGCCAAGAACTGGCACACGAGTGGTCATGTGCACGCGCGGGTGCGGGTGCTATCAGCTGGCAGGGGCGGGACCGCACGCGCTCAATCCGAGGTCGGGACATGGCTGCCTCAGGAGACTGATCATGCCGGGCCCTGTCTCCTAAATAATTTGCTCACTACTGCAACCCACAACTAGCACATACACTTCCCCGGAAGCGAATGGACATCCCTTACCTAAAAGCTCCGATATTTGCGGACGACTTGTCCTTGCATGTCGGCGGCGGCGCAAGACGTGCGGTTTCTACCGACAAAGAGCGGGAGATATTCAACGAGATTGTTGAGGGAGGGATGACGGTTGAAGACTTGGCAGCTAGGCTTGTTGATCAGAAGGGCGGGCAGACTGTTTATGAAACATGCCGGAGTTTGAAAGCCGCCTTCGAGAACGAGAATAGCGCAATTGGACTAATTTCGGTCGAACTGAAGCCTACGTACGACATCATAGTCGTAGAGCAAGGCTACGGGGGCGTGTACGTGCACACGGTCGAGTTGCTGAAGCGACTGGGGCGGCGCTGGTCCTGCCTGCTTCTCTGCCCCGAGGATCCCCTTTTTGAGGACGGGTCTGGAACAGACATCGTGACCTTGAAGGGTATTCGGAAGCGGATTCCAGATTTTTCTTATTTCTCATTTGTGCATTTAGTTCGCACTTTGGTTCGACGCACGCCAAGTCAGCTGCTGCTTTTAACTCATCGAAGCCAGAGTATTTTTCTGTTCGACGTAATCGGTACTAGGCGAACGGTAATTTATTGTGACGGGTTTGTCGATGGCGGTTTCTCGCACGCTCGGAACTTTAAATTGGCGGATACCGCAATGCAAAGGCGGCAGGCATTGATGGAGGTTTATTACATTATTGCAAATGGCGATCCGAATTTTTTTGGAATTCACCCCTCGCCAAACGTGAATTACCACCTCTTGGTTGCGGGTTGTTTCGCTGTACGAGATGCGCTTGAAAATTGGTGTTGGGGCGCCCAGCAGACTCGCAATTTTGCCCAGGGTTTCCCTGAACTTCTTGAGCGAATCAAGTTCGTACCCCCATTTACGGATCCTGAGCTCTTCCGGCCAGAATTGGTGGAACGCGACAAACGGGTGCTGTTTACCACCACGATGCACAACATTAAAAAGAAGGGGCTGCCCGAGCTGTTGAGGGCGATGCATCGCATCGGCGATATGCGGGTGCGCTGCGTGGTCCGGCAACCCCAGCACCTTCCACCGATTCCATCGAATCTTCGCAAGCGAATGGAGATAAGTGGCCTAACAAAATCCGAAATAGTCGTGCTCTACCATAAGGTATGGCTGAATTGCCGCGTCAGCCGCGAAGAGAGTTCGCCGGTTAGTATCCTTGAGGCGATGATATGTGAAGTACCGCAAGTGACGTCCACTGCCGTCGCAGAGCAGATTCCGATCATCGAAGATGGCAAAACGGGATTCGTTGTTAACCCAGACGATACCGCAGGCCTCGTACGGGGATTGCGAAGGCTGCTTGCAGACCCCGCACTGAGGGACGAAATGGGGCGTGAATGTCGTCGCAGAGCAGTCAGCTATTCTCTTGAAAGCCGAATCGGAGTATTTGAGGAGCTCGCACAGTGATTCGGCCCCCTGCAGATCACGTATACCTTCGCGAGGAACTTTTGTATTCCGATGGAGTTCACATTCACCTCCTTGGAGGGGCACGATTCGACCTGAGCACTTCCGATGGCGCCGTGATAGATTGCGTGCACCATGCAGAGTCGGAATTCGGACTGCTCTGCGACAGTCTCGCGGCCCTGGGGCTTGGGATCGGTTCGCAAGCCATTAACCAGTCCCTCCGTGGGATATTCTCCGATTCGCGCTCGATATTGGAGCTGGGTCCAGCCCCATACACCGCACGCCCGGACGTCATTGTATGCGATTTTGATTCGTCTCCCACCGGAATAGACGGGCGAAGCCTAGTTCGTCAGCTTCGTAGGTCTAGGCGCGTCCTGTTTCTAGGCATCAAGAAGAAAGTCGCAAGTACCTCTCGCGATTCGGCTTGGTTCGAAGGCATGAAGGCTCGCGGCGTCCATGGAACTTGGTTCCGGTTTGTCCAGTGGGCCCGTTCAATAATTCGTTTTCACACTGATGCCCGGCTTATCCTGCTTGGCCACCGCGATGCCGTGCTATTTGGTGATATAGCCGCCAGGGCGCGCACCATCTTGATCTTGGATCCACAGTGGCCCTCGTCGGTCGGCTGCGAAGATCTTATACGCGAACGCAAGGTAACCATTGATCCGGTTGAGGACCTTCGTGCATTATACTATTCCTTACGGTTCAATTCAATCGAGGAGCTTTCGCAAATAAACCGTAATTCCTCGTCCGCATTTGGGGCATTGGAGTTGTACGTCCTCCGACATGCAGAGATCGTGTGTTATTCCAGAGCAGATCAAGTTGTGGGTCTCAGGGAGGTCCTGACCTCTGGGCAGTCGCTAATTCCTGCATGCCTGCCTGAACACAAGCCCCGAGCTGCGACTGGAAGCCCGAGGGTATTGCTGATTGTCGCTGATATGGAGTGCGGGGCGGAGCCGCTGGTGCCAATGCTGGACCTGCTACTCCGAACCCAAGAAAGTGCGAAGCTGTTTGATCAGATCGTCGTCAGCACAAGTAACCGTGGCCGATTTGAGGTTTGTGGTTCCCACTACAGGCTGAGTCTTGAAAAGTTGCCCTCGTCTGAGCCCTACTCTTGCGCCGTCGCGCTAATATTCCCAGGCCTCTTGCGGGAGATTGGAGCCGCAGTGCATTGGATGACATCTGGTGTTCCGACGCAGATCGTCCGTTCGGCGAATTCCCACCCACTTCAGGATGGCCTCGAGAGCGTCATGTTTCTCGAGCACATCACGTCAGATTCGGTGCATCAACGGCTATCCGCCTTACTTACGGACGGGAGCGCCTGTCGCCTCGAGGTGCTGCATGCGCAGAGGCGACTGGCTCGGAAATGGAGCGTCCTAGATGCGCTGAATAACCTGACTACCCGCGCGACCACACCGAATGAAATTCTCGACACTGGTCTGGCTAAGATTGACAAGTTACGCGATGATCCTTTATCTTCTAGTTGCGATTCATTGCAAGAACGGCCGCTGAC
>JAYUOR010000332.1:0-4000 GCA_043760765.1 Planctomycetota bacterium
CGCCGGCGACGAGCGACCCAAGCAGGAGCAGGCCCGCTCTGCAGCATCGATCCGTGGCACTGAACATCCTGGCCGAGATTTTGATGTCGAGATGTGAAGCGAAGTGAACCCACGCGCGCCGATGCCCGAGGATGCTAGGGGGCAGCAACGGCCCTCGGCAATGCTGCAAATCTGAAAAATGCGCGCACAGGCCGACCTGGCCTCCTCAAGGGGTGCCAGGGCCGATCGGACATGACATGACATCCATCTACCCGCCCGACTGTGCGTCGCTGCTTGGGCCGCAGATCCAGGGGCCGGCCCGGGTCCATGGTGCTAGCGTGCTTTCCATGCTCTCACTACTGCTTGCGCTCACGCTCGCCCAGGACATCCGCGAACTCGACCTCGCCAGCGAATCGAAGCGGCAGGTGATCGTCGACCGCGAACCCGGTCAGTACCTCGGCCATCCGACGACGCTGCTGCTCGCCGATGGCAAGACAATGCTCTGCGCCTACCCCAAGGGCCACGGCCGCGGTGCGATCGTGATCAAGCGCAGCCCGGACGCGGGGCTCACATGGAGTGAGCGACTGCCGCTGCCCAAGAGTTTTGAGACGAGCCTGGAGACGCCGACGCTGCATCGCATGGTCGATCCCGCGGGGAAGGAGCGGCTAGTGCTTTTCTCCGGACTTTACCCCTGTCGCCGCGCGATTTCGGAAAACGACGGAAAGAGCTGGGGCGAGCTCGAAGCGATCGGCGAATTCGGCGGGATCGTCGTGATGTCGTCGGTCGTTCGTTTGCGCGCTGGCGAGTACGCCGCGCTGTACCACGACGACGGACGTTTCATGCACGACGGCGGCAAGAGCACCGGCACGTTCACGCTGCTCCAAACGCGGTCTAAGGCTCTGTCACGGAATAACAAATCCATTGCGCCGGCCCCCGCCGCCGCTGGCTGCGTTGCGCCTCCTTGGAAACCATGCAGGTTGCCTGCGTCGGCGCGCCTTGCCAGCGACGACGGTTGCTCGCCGAAATGGACCTGTTATTCCGTGACAGAGCCTAAGGACGGCGGTTTGACCTGGAGCGCTCCGAGCACGATCTGGTCAGGAAGCGACGTGCATCTGTGCGAGCCCGGCGCGCTGCGCTCGCCCGACGGCAAGTTGCTCGCCGTGCTGCTGCGCGAAAACCGGCGCGTCAAGAATTCACACGTGATCTTTTCCAGCGATGAAACGAAGACTTGGACTGCACCGCGCGAAATGAGTTGGACGCTTACTGGCGATCGCCACGTTGCGGCCTATGCACCCGACGGCCGCCTCGTGGTCAGCTTCCGCGACATGGCCAAGGACAGCCGCACACGCGGTGATTGGATCGCGTGGGTCGGCGACTTCGACGACATCGTGAACAATCGCGAAGGTCAGTACCGCGTGCGCCTGATGGACAACTTGGAGGGAACCGACTGCGGTTATCCGGGCCTTGAATCGCTCACCGATGGAACGCTGGTCGCGACCAGCTACGGTCACTGGACGGCCGCCGCGGAACCGTACATTGTCAGCGTGCGCTTCAGCCTGGCGGAGCTCGATCGCATGGCAAGGGGCGCGGGCAAGTAGGCGCGAGGACTCGCCGCCTCAGAACAACGCGCGAGCCGAGCAGGCCAGTGCGACAATCAGCAGACACAACAGCGACAGCCCGGGGGGACCGACGCAGAAGAGGCAGACCGCAATGCCGAACAACGCTTTCACGCGACTGCAGCCGATTGGAACGGAAGCGGAGGCCTCGCAGGCGATCAGCGGCGCCGACGGGAGTGGCTTCGAACCCGTCGCGGGCATCGGTTCGGGATAGGGCCCCCACGCTTTGATCCGGAGCCGCAACGAGAATCGTGGAACTCTCTGCAAACAACCGCCCCCGACGCAGCGCCTGCATCCGAAAATGCCCGTTCGGGTACCGGGGAGGCTGGGATCGGCACCGCGCTTGCACCACCTGCCCGCCGCAGCGCATTGCGTCGGCCCTTCTACTAGGGCATAAACTGGCCCAGCCAACTGGATTAGGTATCCTTGCTGGCTTCCCCGATGGCCCCGATGCTCGACGACGACCCCCTGCTGAAACCAGTCCCTCTGGTGGAGGGCTGGAAGGTGCTGGCCCCAGTCGTGCTCTACGCCAAGATCGGGCAGGGCGGCATGGGCGCGGTCTACCGCGGCCGACACATCGATTTCGACATCGACGTCGCGGTGAAGTGCCTCAAGCCCTCGCTCGCGGCTGAGGACGAGCAGTTCATCTCGCGCTTCCGGCGCGAGGCGCGCCTGGCGGCAAGCCTGACCCACGAAAACCTCGTGCGCGTCTACGACTACCGCCGCGCGTACGGAATCCATTACCTGGTGATGGAATTCGTCGACGGCGAAACGGCCAGCGCGCGCGTCAAGCGCAAGGGGCAACTCAGCGAGTTGGAGGCGGCGACGATCATCCTGGGTGCCGCGCGCGGCCTCGCCAAGGCTCACCGCAACGAAGAGACAATCGTCCACCGCGACATCAAGCCCGACAACATCATGATTTCGCGGCGCGGCGAAGTGAAACTTGCCGACCTGGGCATCGCCAAGGCGATGGAGCAGAGCGACGGCGCGACGCTGAACACGCAGGGCGTCATCGGCACGCCGCAGTACATGTCGCCCGAACAGTGGGAACGCGACCAGGTCATGGGCCCGCAGTCGGACATCTGGTCCTTCGGCGCGACGCTGTACTTCCTGCTGAGCGGCGAAAATGCGATCCGCGCGGGTACGGAGCGGCAGGTCTACACCGACATCTGCCAAAAACCATTTCCCGATGTGCAGAAGAAACGTGCCGACGTGTCCCCGGCGATGGCGGCGATTCTCAAGCGCTGCATGCAGAAGGACATGAACGAGCGCTACGCGGACGCCGGCGTGCTGGCCGACGCGCTGGCGAATTTCATCGGGCAGAAGCAACCGTCGCTCGTCGACGACGACACGGGAGCGGAAGCGACCATCGCGCTGATCTCGCCGCCGCCCATGCCGACGATGCGCAAGATCCGCACGCATGTGGAGGGCTCTACGGAGACCGGCCCGACGCCTGCGCCGGCCGGGACCCTCGTCATGAAGCGCTCGACGGCGCGCTGGTGGTGGATCGGCGGCGCAGTCGCGGCGGCGGCGCTTGCGGTGACGATCGGGACCATGTTCTCCAGCAAACCGAAGGAATCTCCGACGCAGCCGCTGACCGGAGGAGGGAATGTTGCGAAAGCACTAGATCCGCACTTCCGGCTCACCGAACCCAACGTCTCCGACGGCCTCGTTTTCGTGCCCGGCGAATTGCTCAAGCTGCGAGGTTCGGTGGACAACCCGCAGGTCAAAACCGTCCGGCTCTACGTCGGCAAGCAAGAGAGCGAGTGCGCGCTCGACGCAAGCGGTCAGTTCAAGTTCGATGCCCAGATCCCGCGCGACGCGACGACGGATCTGCGCCTCGCATGTGGCGACTTCGACCAGAAGTTCAGCGTCGTTCAGGACTCCACGGAGCCGACGATCACGGTGCTCGAGCCGGCGGCCGACGCGCGCTACTCCAGCAAGACCGCGGCGAACGTCGTCGTGCAGGTCGCTGACGCCAATCTCGAATCGGTCAAGCTCGAAGGCCGCGCGATGGACGACATTGGGGGCGGCAAATACCAGCTCAAGAACGTGCCCTTGGAGCGCGACGGCGACAACGCGTTCGACATCGTTGCCAGCGACAAGGCGGCACATGCACCCAAGCAACGGCTCGTCGTCGTGCGCGACCAAATCAAGCCGCGGTTGAGCACCCAAACACCGGCAGAATCGTCCGAATTCGAGCCGGGCTCGTCGGCGGAGATCGAGTTGATCTTCAGCGAGCCGCTGAGTTCGGCCACGATCGACAAGCGGCCTGCCGTCACCGAAGGGTCCGTGGCCAGGCTGAACCTCGCGGTTCCCAAGAATGAAGGCGAATGGCTGCTCGCGTACGAGGCCTTCGACCTGGCCAAGAACAAAACCAGTGGAACACTCAAGTACGTGAGCAA
>JAYUOR010000333.1:0-1613 GCA_043760765.1 Planctomycetota bacterium
CGACGGTCATCAGGATCAAGGCCGGCAGAATCACGAGCCCCCAGCCTGGAACCAGTCGATGGAACGCCATGATCACGGCGAACACGCCAAACGAGATCGAGAGATCGACCAACGCGCCGCCAACGGGAGCTGCCGGTACGAAGAGTCGAGGTAGGTAGATCTTCGTTAGCAACGCCTCCTGGCTGATCAGGCTCTGCGCAGCCTGAGTCACGCTCGTAGAGAAGAACGTCCAGGGGAGCAGGCCGGCATACACGAAGACCGAGTAGGGCAATTCCTCCGAGGGAAGTTTCGCGAATCGGCCGAATATGATCGTGAAGATCAGCATCGCAAAGACCGGCTGGAGCACGGCCCACGCCACGCCAAGAACGGTCTGCTTGTAGCGGACTTTGATGTCCCGCAGCACGAGGAAACCCAGCAGCTCTCGGTGGTCCCACATCTCGCGCCAATTGACAGCGATCCAGCCGCGCCTTGGACTGATCACGAGAATGTGTTCGGCGTGCTCCTCAACTGCTTGGGCGGCGCGCGGGGCGCTTTCCGGGGGGGCTGCGCCAGGCGGAATTTTTGCGTCGGGTGCGGACGGAATGGAGGGGACGGACATGCGAGGAAAGTCTTCTGGATCCCTCATTGTACATCCAAGAGTTGCTCCGCCGAGGCGGACGAGGGCCGTGGGTCAACTCATTATGCCGGTTCCAGCGGCCGGAAGCACTGTCAGTGGCCATCGCGGGCATGCCGAATCTACTCCAAGGCTCGCCGTGGTGACCACGCACCGAAATCGTGCCCGACAACGAGATGAGAAGTGGCCCCTTTCAGAACGACTCTGCACGCGGAGGCCGGCGTTGTGAAACTGCCGAGCTCGACCTAATCAGGGAGCTCCCAGGGGGCAGCCTATGAGCCAAGTTGTGCCGTGCCCTCTGCAGGAGAGCCCTGATGTCGATCTCGCTAGCGAACACGTGCACGATATCGTCGAGCACTCAGGGAGCGCAGCCGACGACTCGGGGCAGGGAGACTCCGGGTCGCAGCATGAGTCTTTCATCGGCCCACCTAGCAAGCGACAGCATTGGGCGCGGGTCACACGCAACACGACGGAGGCTCTCCACCGTGCTTGCGGGAGCGGGTGACTATGCCATCGCGCCCTCAGTCCGAGCTGCGACCGCCGATCCCGCATCCCGAGAGTGCCGTCTCGACGATCTCGCACCGAGTCGAAGTGCTGTGCTAGTCTTGAACCCGTGGAGTCGGAGTCCCCATTCCCGACACAAGGCGGAGAACGTCATGCTTGCTTTTTCATGCGGCGACAGCAGTTCGGTAGAGTCGGGCGGAAATCAAGCTTCGATCGAGGTCAACGGGGGAGTGATCGTCATTTCCGACCGATCCGGAAGGGAAGCAATTGTGCCGGAGAGGAATTTCGAGATGGACAATGTTTTTCGACCGAAATCCCCGACGCTTCGCTCGTGTCGCATGTGAGTGCGAAGACGTATGCCTGCTCTTCGAGTGAACGCCCGACGTATCCTAAGCGGGAGGAGAAGGGTCGCGCATTCCTCGACGGACGGGTCTTGTCCAACGCCGAGCAGAGGAATGAGGAGGTGCGGCACGAATTGCGCCCTGCGCTCTGCGAT
>JAYUOR010000334.1:0-3994 GCA_043760765.1 Planctomycetota bacterium
CCGAGGTCGTGCTCGCGCATCTTGGGCGGCACGGGCACGTGCGGATCGCTGTAGCGCACGATCGCGCCGAGTCCTTCGAACAGTTCGATCAACTCGATCGCAGGTGATTCGCGCACGTCGTCGACGTCGGGCTTGTAGGCGAGGCCGAGAATCAGGACGTTCGAACCGCGCACCGGCTTGCCGGCGTCGTTGAGCGCCAGCATCGTCTTCTCGACGACATAGTGCGGCATGCGCGTGTTGATCTCGCCGGCGAGTTCGATGAACTTCGTCGCGACTCCCGCGCGCTTCGCGACCCACGTCAAATAGAACGGATCGATCGGGATGCAGTGACCGCCAAGACCGGGCCCGGGCGTGAAGCGCATGAAGCCAAAGGGCTTGGTCGAAGCCGCATCGATGACTTCCCAGACGTCGATGTTCATCGCGTCGAGAATCACCTTGAGTTCGTTGACCAGCGCGATGTTGATCGAGCGGAAAATGTTCTCGAGCAGTTTCGCGCTCTCGGCAACCTCGGCGGAACTGACGCGGATCGCGTGCTTGACCGCGGCGGCATAGAGCGCGTGGGCGGCGGCGCCAGAGGCTTCGCAGGTTCCGCCGACCAGCTTCGGGATCGTCTTCGTGTCGAAGTCCTTGCGGCCGGGGTCCTCGCGCTCGGGCGAAAACGCGAGCAGGAAGTCGACGCCCATCTTCAGGCCACAGCGCTCGAGTATCGGGCGCAAGAAATCACGCGTGGTGCCGGGATAGGTCGTCGACTCGAGCACGACGATCTGTCCCCTGCGCAGAGTCTTCGCGATCGCTTCGCCCGAGCGTTCGATGAAGGATAGGTCGGGTTCCTTGAAATCGCCGAGGGGCGTGGGCACGCAGATCAGGACAGCGTCGGCCTCACCCAGACGGCTGAAGTCGCTGGTGGCCTCGAATCGGCCGCTGGCTCTCATGCGCTCGGTCATCGCCGAACCGAGGTGGCGCAGGTATTGCTCCCCGCGAGCCAGTTGCTCGATCTTGGTCGGGTCCGTGTCGAAACCGAGCACGGGAAAACCTGCCTCGACGAAGGCGCTCGCCAGCGGCAGTCCCACATAGCCCAGGCCCAGGACTCCGACGACAGCGCGGCGGGATGCGATCTTGTCTTGCAGCATGGAGAGGGCCGTCTCTTCGACGCGGTACGAGGCGGATCGTGAGTTCAGATGCGCACAGCTCACCGCGAGGCGGGGCAAAGAGCCTAACGAGCGCCGGGCCCAGTGTAGAGAGATCGCCGTGAAGCGGTCAAACTCCAAGCATGGCCCCCACCGGCATCGTCAGCCATCCCGCCTGCCTCGGACATTTTCCAGGTCCGGGGCATCCCGAGCGGCCCGAGCGGCTGAGTTCGATCCTGCACGCGCTGCGCACGGCTCCCGAACTTCAAGCCTGCGTCTGGCTCGACGCACAACGTGCCAGCGCCGAGCAGATCGAGAGCGTGCATCCGCGACGACTTCGCGAGAGCGTTCTCGAAGCGTGCGAGAGCGGCGGCGCGCTGATCGACGACGGCGACACCTACGTGTCGAGCGAATCTTACGAGGCCGCGTTGCGCGCCGCCGGTGCGCCGATTGCCGCAGCCGAACGCGTGCTTCGCGGCGAGTGGTCGAACGCATTCGTGGCGGTGCGACCTCCAGGCCACCATGCGGAGGAAAACACCTCGATGGGTTTTTGCCTGTTCAACAACGTCGCGATTGCCGCGCGTTGGTTGCGCGCTCAGGGCCTCGCGCGCGTCGCGGTGATCGACTGGGACGTGCACCACGGCAACGGAAGCCAACACATCTTCGAGCGCGACCCGAGCGTGTTCTACGCCAGCTTGCACCAGTATCCGCACTATCCCGGCACCGGCGCGGCGAGCGAGCGCGGACTGGGCGAGGGGCTCGGCACGACCTTGAACTGTCCGCTGGCCGGCGGCACGGGCGATCTCGAATGGATCGGCGTCTTCGAAGCTCAGGTGCTGCGCACGCTCGAGGATTTTGCTCCGGAATTCGTGCTGGTCTCGGCCGGCTTCGACGCGCACAAGGACGATCCGCTCTCGGGCACGCGCGTCACCAGCGAGGGATTTCGCGAGCTGAGCCGTTCGCTGGTGAGTTTCGCGAACTCACGCTGCCAGGGTCGCATCGTCAGCGTGCTTGAAGGCGGCTACAACCTTCACGCGCTCGCGGCGGCGGCGCGCGTGCACGTCGACGAACTTTTGCGCGCAGCGCGGCCGGCGTGAATCAGCGCGGCTTGCGCGCCGCGAGATCGACGACCATCGGCGAAAAGAACATGGCGTCGGGGTTTTTTTCCGCGGCGCTCCACTCGGCGAGGAACGAATTGCGCTCCTCGGCCGTAATGAAACCGCCGTCGACCAGCATCGAAGAATAGTGCGGAAAAAACGCGCCGGCCCAGCGGAAGGCGGGCGAATCCGGTCCGCCGCATTGCACGTTCGGAGTCATGTCAACCAGTTCGAGTCCGGCCGCTCGCATCCAACCGGGCAGACTCCCGGCGACGAAGGCGTCTCCTCCGCGACTTTTGTACAGCGCGCGCGTGCCGCGGATCGCGGCGCGAAATCCGGGACTGTCTGGGTAGAGCGAAATGCCCTCGTGCTGATAGTCCTGCAACGCGAGCACGCCGCCGGGAGCCAGCGCGTCTGCCAGCCGCTTCACGATGGCCGCGACGTTCGGTGGGAAGGAAAGCACCCAGCGCGCATAAATCAAATCGAAGGAACCCGGCTCAAGGCGCATGTCTTCGATGCGAGTCTGAACGATTTCAACCAGCGCATCGCCCGCGCGAGGCTCGCGCTTGCGCAGGTGCTCGATCCACTTCGGCGACTCGTCGAGCGCGACCACGCGGCCGCTTGGGCCGGCACGCCGGGCGAGCGAATCGAGGACGAAACCGGGGCCGCAACCGAGGTCGAGGATGCGAGCGCTTTTCGCGACACCGATCCGATCGAGAAAGCGCTCGGTCAGCCGGCCCCAGACCTCGTGTTGGAAGCGCAGCCGATCGAGTTCACGGTCGCCGGTTTCAAGGACATAGCTGGTCATGGGCTGAACGCGCTAGTCTAGCGCGGTGACCGATTCGCTCACCACGCAAGACCACGATCGCCGTCGCGGCGGTCGAACCTATGTCTATCCAGTAGTCTCGCGCCGCGCGCGCGGAGTCTCGGTCGGCGTCAACCTGAACCCGAACAACGCCTGCAACTGGCGCTGCGTCTATTGCCAGGTGCCGGGACTGGTCTACGGCAACGCTCCGATGATCGACATCGCGCTGCTCGAGCGCGAGTTGCGCGAGCAACTGATCGAGATCCAGGCCCCGGGCTGGCTGGTGCAGCACGCTCCCGAAGGATCGCGTCGGCTCAACGACGTCGCGCTGTCGGGAAATGGCGAGCCGACCAGCTCGCGCCAGTTGCCCGAGGTTATGGAAGCGATCGCGCGCACGCTGGAGGCACTGGCCTTGTTGCACAAGATCCGGATCGTGCTGATCACGAACGGGTCGCTGATACAGCAAGAGCACGTGCAGCAATCGCTGCGCCGACTGGCCGAGCTTTCCGGCGAAGTCTGGTTCAAGCTCGACAGCGCGAGCGATGCTGGACTTGCTTCGATCAACGGTTTCGCCGCTGGCGCGAGGCGTCAACGCCGCAACCTCGAAAGCTGCGCGCGTCTGTGTCCGACGTGGATCCAAACCTGCATGTTCGAGTTCGACGGAGAGCCGCCGTCGCTGGAAGAGCAGGCACTTTACTTGTCCCAGCTCGAGTCTCTCGTCCATGCACGCGTGCCGCTCCAAGGCGTGCACCTGTATTCGATCGCGCGGCCGTCGTATCAACCGGAGGCGCCGCGTCTGCGCAAACTCGGGCCGAGTTGGCTCGACGCATTCGCGCGCGAGATCGAAGCCCGCGGAATCAAGGTCGAAGTGTCACCCTGATCGGTGCCCAATGATTCTCCGGCGTTTATTACCGGGCCCACACTCGCTCGTCTTTTTCTGGGCGAGCGCGTGTGGGCCCGGTAAT
>JAYUOR010000335.1:0-10672 GCA_043760765.1 Planctomycetota bacterium
CGGCCCCGCGCAGCGCGGCTATCTAGACCGGCTCGACGCTGCGGCGAACAGCCCGTAGGAGTGCGCGATGCTCGGGCGCCGGCCCAGCGCAAACACGGAGTGCCAGGCGCAAACTTCGTAACTGGGCGATGGCAGGATCAGCACGTCGCCCGCGCGCAGGCGATAGAAAGCTCCGCGCTCGACGAGCCGTCGGGTCAGGCGCGGATCACGATTGAGCAGGCGCTCGAGCGGCGGAAAGCGCGTATCCTCGAGGGCGAGCTGCACTTTGCGCGTGGAGCCCAGTCGCGGCGAGATCGAACGGCTCGCGCCTGCGAGTTGAGCAATTTCTTCGGCGAGTTCCTGACGCGGCAGCGCGAGCCAGCCCGTTGAACCGCACAGCTGTCCGTAGACCACGCCAAGCTGGCGCGCCTCGGCGTCGTGGTGAAAGCTCGCACCACCACCCGGCGCGTTGTTGTAGACGATGCGCTCGGAGAGCCGCGTGCGCGCGGAACAAAGGCGCTCGAGCAACACGGACAACGCACGCTGGCGCGAGATCAGCGTGCCTTCCGGGAAGGCCCACTCCGCCAAGCGGTCGGCGGCGAGGGCTCGCTGCGTGTCACGTTTCCAGTCGCCGGAACGTTCGCTGCCGAACGAAAATCGCACGCGCAGGGAGTCATCGCATTCCTCGTCGGCGATCCAGGACAATTTCGCGTACATGTCGCGGCCCGCGCGACCGTGGCGCAGCGAATCAACGTGCAGCTTCTCGATCTCGAGCGGGTCGGCGAGGTCCTCGCTGGTACCGCGGATCGCCGCCACGGGACAGCGCTCTTCGCGCAGGCGAGCGAGACGCGAGCGCAGTTCGAGCGCGAAACTCTCGCCGCGGCGCAGGCGCTCGAACCAGCGGCGACTGGCTTCGATGCGCGCCTTCGAGCGCCGATCACCGAGCGCGATCCAGCCGCGCAGCAGGATCGGCTCGCCGCGCTGGAAACGACCCTCTGGATCCTTTGGCGAAGCAAGCGGCGCGGCCTTGGGTACGACGAACCCGTGCCGGACTCCGCGGCGGAAGAGCTCGATGTCGCGCGGCTCGCGTTTCGCCCGCGCTGCGTGCCAGCGCCAGTCAGTCGCGTGCTTGTCCATGGGCCCGGCAGGTTAGCATCGCCGTCCATGGGCTTCCTCGACACGAAACAGGCGCAACGTTTTTCCGCGGAAAAACTCGCGAAACAAAACCTATTCGAATCGCCGCAGATGTTCTGCGACGTCTACGGTCTCGAACCTGGGCAGGCGCAGAAGCTGCACGCGCACGCGGCGGCGACGAAGTTCTACTTCGTGCTCGAGGGCCGGGGCATCTTCCAAATTGGCGCGGAACGCCGCGAACTCGGCCCGGGCGAGCTGGCTTGGTCGGCAGCCGGCGAAGAGCACGGAGTCGAGAACCAATCCGACCAGAGGTTGCGCCTGCTGGTCGTGATGGCGCCCAATCCCAACCTGCGCTGAAGCGTAGGCGGACTCAGCGGCCGTAGCGCAGGCGGACGTTTTCGCGGCCCATCTGGCGCAGTCGCTCGACTTCCTTCTTGAGGCCGAGGTGATGGGCCTTCGAGACGACGCTCTTGACGCTGCGTCCGAGCGCTGCGGCGAGTGCATGGTTCGACTCGGTGGGATAGCGTGCGCGCAATTGTTCCAGGGCCGCGCTCGTCCAGCGCGGCATGCGCGTGGTCTGCTTGGGACGATTGCGCTTGAGGAAGGCCTTGTCCTTGGCCAGGTGCAGCTCTTCGGCAAGCTCGCGCACGGCCTCGACGGAGCGCGAATAGATCAGCGCCAGATCCTCGTCGCTGCGTTGGCCGTACATCTGCTTGATCTGGCGCTTGTCCTCGCGCGACCAGGCGCCGTGGCGCCGGATGCGGCCTAGTTCGAAGATCTGGCTCTGGACCTGCTCGAGGTCGCGGCCGAGGATCGCGGCGATGACCTCGGGAGCAGCGAGGCCAAGGTAACGCTTCAGCTCTGTGACATCGTGCGCCGTCCAGGGTCCGCTGCGCGAAGCGCTCTTGAAGACGGCGGCGGCCTGCCGACGAACACTGAGCGGCTTACGGGCCAGATCGCGCGCAAGCGCATTGACGTCCCGCAGTCCGTACCAGTCCTTGAGATGCGCTATTTCAGACTGCGTCCAACGTCCCCGCTTGGGTCCGTCAGGCCGCGGCTCTCCCCACGGAAGCCGATTCACGGTTCTCTCTCCTCATGAAACCCCTCGTGGGCGCGATCCTACCCCTGGACCCGCGCGCGGCCCAGGGTCAAAAGCGCGGAGTTTGGGCTCGATTCAAGCGATCAGATCGCGGCAGCGCGCGATCACGGCCTTCACTTGCGCGCAGCTCCTGGCGTCGAGCGCGGCCTTGGCGAGCTCCTTGGCCTGTAGCAGTGAGACCTTGCGCACCGCGTACTTGATCTCCGGCACGAAGTGCGGCGCCACGCTGACCGCGTCGAAGCCCATGCCAAAGAGCAGCACCGCAAGGGCGGGATCGCTGGCGAGCTCTCCGCAAACCGCGCTGGGCTTCTTCGCCTCGCGGCAAGTGGTCGCGACTAGCTGCAGGGCCGCCATCACCGCCGGATGCTGCGGCTCGTAGAGCTTGGCGACCCAGGGATTGTCGCGGTCGACGGCGAGCAGGTATTGCACGAGGTCATTGGTGCCGACGCTGACGAAATCGACGTGCGAGAGCATCTCCGGCAGCGCGAACAGGACCGAGGGCACTTCGATCATCATGCCCATCGGTACCGAGACTTCCTGGTCGTAGCCCTGCTCGGCCAGCATGCTGCGCACACCGTCGAAAATGCGCTTGGCCGAGATCAGGTCCTCGACCGACGCCACCATCGGAAGCAGCAGGCGCATGTCGTGGCCGGCTCCGGCGCGCAGCGCGGCACGCAACTGCACGCGCAACAGGTCCTGCCACTCCAGCGAAATGCGGATGCCGCGCCAGCCGAGCGCCGGATTGGTCTCCTTGGGCGTCTTGAAATAGGCGAGCTGCTTGTCGCCGCCGATGTCGAGGGTTCGGATCGTCACGGGCAGGCTGCCCATCGATTCCATGACGCGCCGGTAGAGCCGGAACTGCTCGTCCTCGGAGGGGAACTGCGGCCGTTCCATGTACATGAACTCGGTGCGCACGAGGCCGAGGCCGTCGGTGTGCTCCGGCTTGAACATGCCGAGGTCGCGCAGGCTCTCTATATTGACCAGCACCGAAAGGCGCGTGCCGTCGGTGCTCTGTGCGGGCAGATTGGCCTGGGTCTTGAGCGATTCCTGCCGTGCGGCGCGGCGCACGGCGCGTTGCTCGAAGGTGCGCGTGTCCGCCTCCGAGGGCGCGAGTTGCACGGTGCCGTGGTCGCCGTCCACGGCGACGATCATGCCGCGTTCGAGCCGGCCGATCAGTCCCGGCAGGCCGACCACGCAAGGCACGCCGAAGGCGCGCGCGAGGACAGCGGCGTGGGAAAATCGGCCGCCGGTCTCGGCGATCACGGCCAGCAACCGGCCGCGCTCGAGAAAGGTCACCGCCTGCGGAGTCAACTCGGCGGCGGCGAGCACGACCTTGCCCTCGGAAGAAAGGAATTCCGCGCGATCGACGGCGAGCAGCGTGTCGAGGACTACGCGCCACGGATCGGCGATGTCGGTGGCGTAGGCGCGCACGCTGTCGCCCTCGAGCTTGCTCAGGCTGGCTTGCAGGCGTTGGATCAGGGCCTGCACGCCGGCCTCGGCGTTGACGCGCTGGTCGCGGACCACGGATTCGACTTGGCGCAGCGCGCCTGGGTCCTGCAGCACCATGCGGTGCACGGCAAAGATCTCCGCGTCCTTTTCGCTGGCCTGCGAAGCCACCAGGCGCTGACGCCTCGACAACTCGTCGGAAGCGGTCAGGATTGCCTGGTGCAGCCGCTCGACTTCGTGGCCGACATCCTCCTCGCGAACCGACCATGTGGTCACGTTTTGCGACGCGGATCGCGCGGCATGCACGGGCCCGATAGCGAGGCCGGGGGAGACCGCTGTGCCGTGGATAACTCGTGTCGTGCTGGCCATGCGGGGCGCCACTCTAACGAGGCTTTCGCCCCCGACCCACGAAGCATCGAGTCGGGGCAAAGAGAAGCTGCGGGATTCAGGCGTAGGTTCGTTGGCAGACGGCAACTCCGGCCGCCTGCGTGGATCGCGGCGTCAGGAATGCCCGGCGCGGGCGAGACTGCCCCGCAAGGCTGTGCCTGACTCGCGCCAGGGTTGCTCCCCTTTCCCTCCTCGTGGCGGTCCGCCTGTGGCCTGCGTTGGCACCGCCCCGCGTCGAGGCGCCGGCCACCTTGGCGCGAGTCTGGCACGGCTATGCGGGGCATTGCTGCGTCCAGGTGCTCTCCGCGGGGCGGCGCGCCGGCCTGCCCATGGGTTTCCCTCAAGATCCGGGGCCGTGCCACCCGAACTCGCTGCGACGGAATCCTTCAGGTCGAAGCCCGCCGGCCAATCGGCGCGCCTCAGACCAGCCTCCCATCGCCGGCAAGTCCGGAGCTCCCATGAAACCTCGCACCGAAAAACGCCCGATCGACGACTTCGATGATGTGCTTCACGTCGAGGACGGGTCCAACGAAGAAACGCCCGCCGTGCCGGCCAAGCTGCCCAAGCCGGTGCGCGTGCCCAGAAGCTTCGATGCTCTCTTCCTGATGCTGATCGGGCTCGGTGCCTTCGGTCTGGGGATGACGCTTTCGCTCGGGCCGCGGCTCAGCTGGAAGCTCTCGCAGATCGCCGAGGGCTTCCGGAATCTGGGCGTCGAGGGCGGCGTGTTGATGATGGGCGGGTTGATCATGGTCGCGGTCGGCCTGCTGCGCCGCGGACAGGTCGCGCTGCGCACCCCGACCACAGAACAGGCCGAGGATCGGCTGCTGATCGAGCAGCTGACCAAGGACTCGCTGCGCGCAGCGGCGGATCTGTCGCGCTTGGAGAGCGGACTCGCCCACGTCGAGGCCGAGTTGGCGGCCACTGGGCAGGAACTGGCTCAGCGCATCGCCGCCTCCGCGCGCGAAATTTCGGGCTTGATCCCGCCGCCCCAGGAAATGCCCTCGCCTGACGAAGCCATTTTCCGTCTCGCGGCCAGCCTCGATCAGGTCGGCATGCGCATCGAACAACGCTTGAAGGCCCAGTACACCGCATTGCAAGACCATCTCGAAGACGTCGGCGCGGCGATCCTCTCGGCGCGCAATCAAATGCAGGGTCTTTCGCACGCGGGCGACCAGCATGCCGCCGTGCTGCGCGAAGAAGTGCAAGCGCAGGTCGAGACCGCGTTGGAGGAAACCGGGTTCTGGGCCAATGGACGCAACCAGAAGCTGCCCTCGCTGGGTGTGCTCGACACGCTCGACGACCACGAAGTGACGCCCGCGCAGGATCTCGGCTCGGTCGGTTCGGCGTTGCCGGTAAATCCAGAAGAGGCACGCGAACATGGCGCCACAACGGCGTTCGCGGAGGCAACCGAAGACATCGACACGAAGACGCGCCTGATTCAGCTCTCGAGCCTGCTCGCCGATCCGAACCTGCGCAAGGCCCTCGAAGGCATGCGTCGCTCGAACACCTGATGGCGGAACCGGCTTTCGATCCGACGCCCGATCGAAACGCTTGAAGCAGGTCCTGCTGCCCGCCCTGTGGCCGGCCAGCAAGACCTGCTCCTATTCAGCCGGAGGCGGCGCGGCCTTTAAGAGCGACTTCAAACCGGACAGCGGCTTGTTCTCGGCCAACTTGGAGACCGCCTTGACCGCCTGCGGATCGTAGCTGTCGTCCTTGCGATCGTCGCGATCGCGCTTGCCGCCTTGGCCACCGCGCGCGCCGCCGAAACGGTCCTTGCGGCCGCCACCTGCACCGGCGAGTCCGTCACGACGGGAAACCGCGGCGCGAACCGGAGCCTCGGGCTTGCGCGGTTCACGCTCGCGCCATTCGCCTGCGCGCGGACGGCGGCCGCCGCGTTGGCCTTGACGCTCGCCGCCTTCCCCACCTGGGCCGGCTTCGCGCGCAAATCCTTCCTGGCGCGGCGGACGCGGCGGGCGCTCACGGCGCTGTTCGCGCTCGGGCTCGGCAACGTTCTTCAGGCTGACCGCCATGCGCGGACCGGCGGGATCGACGATGCGCACGCGCACCGTGGAGCCCACGCTGAGCAGCTCGCGCGCGTCGCGCACGTAGCGATCGGAGATCTCGCTGATGTGAATCATCGCGTCCTGGGCCAGGCCCACGTCGACGAAGGCGCCGAAGCTCGCCACGTTCGTCACCATGCCCTCGAGCGTGCGGCCTGGAGTCAAGACCGCCGGGTCGGCGGCCGGATCCAGCAACTGCGGCACGAACAGGCGCATGCGCGGGTCGCGAGCGGGGAACGAAATCTCGCGCATCAGATCGCGCCAGGTCAGATCGTCGACGCCGAAGTCGGCGCGGCGCATGCCCTTCGTGGCGCCCGGACGATTCAGTGCTTCCGCGACGGTGATCCCGCCGGCTTCGATTACGCGCCGAGCCAGTTCGTACTGCTCAGGATGCAGCGAAGTGGCGTCGAGCGGCTCCGGCGAACCGGCGACACGCAGGAATGCGATCGCGTTGATCCACTGGCCTTCGCTGAGCAATCCGTCCTGACGCATTTCCTCGCGGCTCTCGAAGGGGCGCTCGGCGCGGCGCGCGACGAGCTTCTTCGCGGTCTCGCGATCAAGACCCGGCAGATGCTCGAGGAACATCGCACTGGCGCGATTCACATCGCAGCCGATCAGAGCAGTGGCGGACTGGATCGCGTCGTTGAACACACGGCGCACGTTGGCCTTGCTGACCAGCCCCTGCTCCGCACCGACGCCCAAGTGGCGCGGGTCGACCTTCAGGAATTCCGCGAGCGGATCCTGCAGGCGCCGGCCCAGGCTGATGGCCATGCGCTGGGGCACCGTGTGGTCGGGCAATTCGCTGCGGGCCAATTCGGAGTTCGCGTAGCTCGACAATCCGGAGTCGTTGACGATGAAAGCGAACGAGTCGTTGCGGCCGCCGGCGCGCAAAGCCTGGCGCAAGCGCAGCAGACCGGCGCGCATCGGTTTGCCGTGGCCGACCACGAACATGCGCATCGCCGATTCGCCGAGCAGCGCGAGTCCGGCTTCCAGATCGGCCGCCAGCGCGGCGTCGTCCTTGCCTTCGACTTCGAGCCGAAGGGCGCGCACGATTTCCTTGGTTCCGTCCTCGAGCGTCTTTTCCTTCGCGATCGGTTGGCCGTGTGCATCGATCGCACACAGCGTCAGGTCGCCCTTGGGACCGATGTCGACTCCGACGACCGGGAAGGGTCCCCAGATCGGCGTCAAGAGCATCTCGCGCAAATGCTGGGCCAGGAAACGCAGTGCTTCTTCGTCGGCACGCTCCTTGAGTTCGAGGCGCACGTCGGCTTCGACGACCGGCAACAGTCGGCGTTCGAGAGCCTGGCGCGAAAGCGTGTCGAGCACGTTCGCGAAATCAGGATGCGTGTGCCGGCCGAGTGCCGCGCGAACCTTGGGCAGGACCTGACCTACGTCGAGCGTGATCACGGTCGTGACCGCGCGCTCCTTCTGCGCCTGGCGAACCGCGAGCAGACGATGGCCCTGGATCTGGCGCACCGGTTGCCTGAGCTTCAAAAGCGGCTTGTGACGGCCGACCTTGCCATCGTGGCCCGAGGCGCGCACCGAAAGAACGCCGTGTTTGCGCAACAGGCGACGCACAAGTCCGCGCAGGCGCGCGTCGCGGCCCAGGCGGTCGGAGAGAATTCGCATCGCGCCGGCCAAAGCCTCGGCCTCGGTGTGGATGCCGCGGTCGGGGTTCACGAACGGCGCGCAGGCGCGCGCCAGAGCCGGCGTCAACTCGACGTGGTCGGTCAATGGCACCATCTCGGTGGCATGCGTGGCCTCGGGCAGCGCAGCGCCCTCTTCGTCGACCTTCTCAGGCCGACCTTCCCAGGTCGCGCCGCTTTCCGCGCTCGCAGCGGGCGCAGCTTCGCTGTTCTCTTCCGTTGGCGCCACTTCGTCGGCGTGTTCCTCGCTCGCAATCACATCGTGGCCGGCCTGCGGCGCATCGTGTGCTTCGGCGGCGGCCTTCGCGTCGATTTCCGCGCTCGCGGCGTGCTCGGCCTCTTCGGCCTCCTGCTTGGCGACTTCAGCGGCTTCTTCCGCTGCGACTTTCGGCGAACGGGGCAACGGCTCGACCAAGAGATCGGCGAGTTTGCCCAGGCCGCGATCGAGCGCGTGTTGGACTTCGAGTTCCGGACGGCGGTGAGGAACGAATAGGTCCTCCAGCTCAAAGCGGTCCATGCAGTTCTGCACGCGCTCGATGTCCGCGGGCGTTGCCGTCGAGCTGGCCTCGACCATGCGCAGAATCGTCGCGCGGCGTCGATCGAGCTCTTCGAGCTCGGTGCGCCGGTGAGCGATGCGGCGCACGAAGCTTTCGCTCATTACACCGCAGGGTTCGCGCCTGACACGGCCGATGAACGGCGCGAGCATGCCGACATCGAGCATCTCCAACGCGGCGTGAATGTGCTCCGGACGGGCCGCGAATTCGCGGGAGATTTGCGCAACGATCTTGGGGGAGGTCACAGGTGGACTCCTGGGTCGAGTGAGGCGGCGTTCTCTCGCACGGGGTGCGGAGGCGCCGCCGAGCTGGCGGAAGGCGATAGCAGGGGGCGAACAGGATACCGCACGGGCGATTGGACGGGAAAGTCCAAGGCCCCACGCGGCAATGGACGGAGGGATCTGCTTGGCCGAGCGGGCTTTGCGGACGCAAGAAAATCGCGCCGCGGGGCACGTTTTCGAGCCCGCGAGAGATTCGGCGCCCGCGCAGCCTCAGGCCGGCAATTCGAAGATCGAAACGCGCGTTTCCTCTGCGACCACGCAGGCGCCCGAGGCAACCGACCAGGCCACGCGTTCGTCGAGTCCCGGCACGGCCCAGTCGTCGAGCTTGCGGCCGCTGACTCCGTCGCGCGCCTCGAGCAGCGCGCCCTTGACGATGTACAGGCGGCCGGCGTCGGCGTGCACGGCGACCTCAGGGAACTCGCCGTCCTCTTCCCCACTCAGACTTTCGTACCAGAGCGGAGCCTCACTGCCCTTCGAACCCGGCTTGATGGCGAACAGGGCGAGTCCGACCCCAAGCTCCTGATCCTCGCTGCGGCGCAGGTATTCGATCAGCGCCTCGCGCGGCAGCGCCGCGGCCAGGTTGTCGAGCAGGACCGTCAGGGCACCGCCATCCGCGGCGAGTCCGTGGATCACGTTCTGATCCGCCGGAATCAGGGCCGAATCGAAGTGCCCGTTCTTGAGGTCGAGCGAGATCAGACCTTGCTTCTTGGTCTTGACGTTCGACGCGACCACGAACACGCGCGAACCTTGACGGGCGATGTTGTGATAGCGCTCGGTGTCGCGCGAATAGCTCCAGCGCTCCTGCAGCGTGCGCGTGTCGATCGCGACGACGCGGCGTTTCGACGCGGTCACGGCCACGTCGTCGAAGACGATGGCTTCGTCGAAGGCCGGGATCGCGCGCGCATCGCGCAGCTCACCCGAGGCCAGCGTCATGCGCACGATGCGATGTCCATTGGAGGACGGACCGGCCACGATCACGTCGTCCTGAGTGCCGAAGCCGGCGCCGAAACCGCGCCCGTAACCGACTTCGCAGGGCGAAAGCCACAGGATTTCGCCGCTGTTACGGTCGAGTGCGCCCAATTTGCCGGGAATCGCCGCGTCGATCCAGCGCTCGCCCGCGGGCGGTTCGTAGACATGGACCAGAACGGGGCCGCTGGGACCGACAGCGATCCCATCGACCTCGAATTGAAGCTCGCGACTCCAGCGGCGCCGGGCTGTGCGTGTCATCTTGAATGAAAATTCCTCGGCTTGTTCGCGGGAACTCAGTCTTAGTCGCTGTCGCGCTTGTTGGTGTCGAGGATTTTCTCGGCGATGGAGCGCGGCACGTCGCGGTACTCGTGCAGTTCCATCGCGTACGAGCCACGGCCCTGTGTGGCGCCGCGCAGCGCGGAAGAATACGCGAACATTTCTGCGATCGGCACCGTGGCGCGGATGATGCGCAAGTTGCCTTGGCTATCGACGTCGCTGACTTCGCCGCGGCGGCTGTTCAAGTCGCCGACGACGCCGCCCATGAATTCATCGGGCACGCGCACTTCGATCTTCATGATCGGTTCGAGCAGCGAAACGTTGGCCTCGGCCGCCTGGCGGAAGGCCAGTACGCCCGCCGACTGGAAGGACATTTCACTGGAATCGACGTCGTGGTACTTGCCGTCGAACAGCGTGGCCCTGACGTTGACGAACGGGAATCCCGTGCGGCCGCCGGAATTGAAACCCTCGGTCAGGCCCTTCTCGACCGCCGGGATGTACTCGCGCGGAATCGAGCCGCCCTTGATGCCGTCGACGAACTCGAAGCCGCCGCCCTCGGTGGTCGCGGCCTCGAAACGCACCCAAATCACGGCGTATTGACCGCGTCCTCCGGATTGGCGGATGTAGCGCGCTTCGGTTTCGATGTTTCTGGCGAGACGCTGCTTGTAGGCGACCTTCGGCTTGCCGGTGACGACGTCGCACTTGTGGTCGTTCTGGATGCGGTGCGTGATCACCTCGAGGTGCAACTCGCCCATTCCGGAAATGACCAATTCGCCGGTGGCTTCGTTGGTCTGCGCGCGGAAGGTCGGGTCCTCGCGCATCATGCGGCCGATGATTTCGC
>JAYUOR010000336.1:0-3980 GCA_043760765.1 Planctomycetota bacterium
CGACGATGATGGAGCGCGAAATTTATCCGCTGTGCTTCATCTGGAAGACTGACGCCTGGACCACGATCTCGAATATCCTGCGCGATGCACTGGCCAAGCGCCGGCCCGAGGGTTTCCTCGGCGCGGCCAAGGACTTCATGCTCGATCGACTCGACGATGCACTCGAGCCGCTCGCGCGCGCACTCGGCAAACCGTTGTGGAGCGAGATGCGCGAGAACGCCGAGCGAGCATCGCGGCCTGACGTCGGGGGAGCCTGGATCGTGCTCGAGGAACTCGCCGCCTTGCTGCGAAAAGATCCCTCGATCGAGGTGCACGTCGCCGGCCACAGCGCGGGTTCGATCTTCATGTCCGGTGTTGTGCAGCGCCTGGCGGCTTTGCAGACCGGAACGATTCTGTCGGGACCCGCGAAAGGCGCGCAGGGGCTGGGCCAGAGGATCTCCTCGCTTTCGTTGTGGGCTCCGGCCTGCACCACGGCACTGTTCAAACAGGCCTATCTGCCCGCCATGCCCGCGATCGATCGTTTTGCTCTGTACACGCTGACCGACAGGATCGAGCAGGACGACAACTGCGCGAAGATCTACAACAAGTCGCTCTTGTACCTGGTCTCGAACGCACTCGACGCCACGGCGCGCATCCCGATGTTCCGGCCCGACGGCGAGCCGATTCTCGGCATGGCGAGGTTCATCAAGAAGGACGCCCAACTGTCGGGGATCTTCGGCGGCAAGCGTCAGTGGATCCAGGCTCCCAACGACGTGCCGCCCGATCAGCCCGGCGCATCGCGAGCGCGCGGCCACGGCGATTTCGACGATGACGACGCAACCGTGCACTCGACTTTGCTGCGCATCCTCGACGTTCCTTCGATGCCGCCGGTCGAGATGAAGTTCCAGCGCTCGGCGTCCTCGATGCGCGATCAGCGCAAGGCGCTAGGTAACTGAGGCGACCAGCGGCTTCGCCCGGTTCGCCAGGCGAAGCTCGAGCCGCCACAGGATCCACGGCACGAGCATCGCCCCCGCCATGGCTGCGAACGCCAGCGTGTCCATGCCCGCGAGGCTGCCGTCCGAGCGCTCGACGAGCACGAGCGACGCCACGATGCCGCCCAGCGTGGCCGCGAGGTGCGAGACCATCGACTGCAACGACATGTAACCCGCGCGCTCTTCGGCCCTGGGCACCTTCGACGTCACGGTCTGATAGGCCACGCCGCGAATCGAAGTCGTGAACATGTAGCCCATGAACAAAGCGAGCACCGGGATCAGCGGCGAGTAGTGCACGAACCACGAAAACATGACGACCAACAGGCAACTCGTCGCCCACAGCGAGACTTTTGCCGCGCCGTGCCGATCGACCTGCCGGCCGATCATGCGCATGCCGACGAAGCTGACCATGCCTCCGAAGAGATAGAGGATCGACAAGCGCTCGCGCGGATAGCCCAAATTGAACTGCAGATAAGTCGAGAGGATCGGCACGATCGCGAAGTTGCTCGCCATCAGGATCAGCGTGCTCGAATACGAGATCAGGACGGTCGAATCGCGCAGCAGGTTCAGCGCCGACAATGCGCGATGGCCCGGCTCGCGGCCCTCGAGGTGTCCGCGCATGGGCGGCATCGCGAACATGACCAGCACCGAAATCACAAGACCGAGCAGCGCGACGACGGTGAAGGGACTGCGCCAGCCGAAGTGACGCGCAAGTTCGAGGGCCGCGGGCACTCCAAGCACGCTGGCTGCGGCGAACATGCCCATCACCTGCCCCATCGCACGGCCGCGGCGCTCGGGAGGAACGACGTCTGAAACGATCGACATCGCGATCGAACTCGCCGGGCCGCCGAACATGCCCGCGAACACGCGCGCGGCCATCAGAGTTCCAAGACCTGTGGCCAGCGTCGCCAGCGCCGTGCCCGCGAACAGACCGAGCAGACAGACGATCAGCGCGGTACGTCGATCAAAACGATCCAGGAAGAACGAACCGGCGAAGCCCGCGATGCCGCCCGCCGCCGTGTAGGCGACGCCGATGTTCGGGATCTCGTGCTTGGGGATGCCGAGTGCGAGCGCAAGGTCAGGCCCCATTGGCATGACGATCATGAAGTCCAGGATGTTGATGAACTGCACCGCCCCGACGAGGGCCAGGATCGTGCGTTCAGAACGGACTTGGGTCGACATGGGTGCAAAACTCGAGGGCTGCGCAGGCGAGCCGCACAAGGTAGCAGCCGCTCGCGACGTTCCAAGCCCGCACGCGGAATCGGGCCGCGGCTCAGGCGATTTTCAGCGGGGATCGCTCAGCGCACGGCCGCTTCCGGCCGCCAGCGTTCCAGTGCATCGACGAAGTCCTTCGGCATGCCGCTGTCGAGGCGCGCCTCGCGCGAGAACGGCACTCCGCGCAACACGAGCGGGGTGAGCGGCTTGGGCAAATGCGCAAGCCAGGTTTCGAAGTCCAGCGCGCCGGTGAACTGCGCGAACCAGTGCGCGGCGAAGCGCACGTGGGCGTGCTCCTCCTGACCGATTTTCTCCTGCAAGAGCGCGCCTTCCTCGTCGCCGACGCCACGGAACAGCATCGCGTAACGCGCCGAGTGATCGAGGTTGGCGCCTTCGAAGCCAAGTCCGAGCAGCGCGACGAATTGCGCCGGCTGCTCTACGCTGCCGACACGCTGCCAGAACCAATCGCGCACCGGATGATCGCCAAGTTCCATGCCAAGTCTGCGCGCGTGGGCCACGTAGGCGCGCGCGTGGCGGGCTTCGTCGATCACCAATCGCGCAAGTCCGAATTTGAACTCGCGCGGCGTCTTGGGAAAAGCGAGGATCGCCCAAGCCATCAGCTCGGCGGCCTGGACTTCATGGTGCGCAAAGGTCAGCGCCAACTTCGCACGATTGCGCGGCGCGGCCAGGCTCGCGGCGCTGGGCGTGCGCGCGTGACGCGCGACGATCTGCCAGCTCGCGGGCCGGCCCGGAGCGGCCAAGCGGCGCGACGGCGCAGCACTCTCCCACTGCACTTGATCCGCGCTCGGCAGGTCCTCTGGCTCCAGTTTCAACTGCGCGTCCTTCGTCAAAACGTAGTCAAAGGCCCAACGCTCCAGCGTTCCCTGCGCCGGCAGCGGCGCGTGACTGTCACCAGATTCCATGCTCAATTGCCGAGCACGATGCGCGCCGCACCGCGCTTTTTCAGGCTCGCGGCGAGACGTTCGCTCAACGCGCCTTGCACGACCAGGGCGCCGTCTTCGACACGCACGTTGGTGCCCAGTTCGTGCCGCAGGTCCTTGGCCAGCGCCTCCAAGAGCGCCGCGCTGCCGTCGATGCCGCGCGCGAAGACTACGGTCTTGCCGGCGCGGCCCTTGGACTCGCGCGAAATCACGACCCGGCCGGACAGTGCGCGCCCAAGGGGCGAATGCTGCGCCGGTTCCGCGCTCGGTTCGCGGGCCTCCGGCGGCGTCACGAGGGTAGGCAGCTTGGACGAGAGCGAAGACAGGGCCGCAAAGGGTTTGGAGCCGAAGGCCGGCTTGGAATCGGTTCCGTCGGGCGGCTTGGGGCCGCGGCCGGGCTGCTTGGATTGAGTCATCGCAAAGGCGCGGGCGCGCACGGGCAGCGGCCGCTCGACTAGACTAACTCCATGTGGTCCTGCGCGCTCTTCTTGCTGCAAGCTCCCCCGCCGGCGCGCCAGGAAAATGCGCTTGAATCCATGATCGAAGCGCACTGCGCGGAGTGTCACGGCGGCAAGCATCCGAAGGGCAACTTGAACCTCGAGGCCTGGATCGACGGCGCGACGCCGCTGTCGGCCGAGAGCTTGCGCGAGCCCCTCGAGCGCGTGCGCGAGCGCCTGCTGCTGGGCGAAATGCCGCCGCCGAGCAGACCGCGGCCGGCGGAAAGTGAACTCGACGGCGCGCTCGCCTGGCTTGATGCCGCCCTGCCTGGGGAAGCAATCGCGAAGCCGACGCTGCGAAGGCTGAATCGCTCGGAGTACGAACGCAGCGTGCGCGACCTGTTCGGCGTCAGCTA
>JAYUOR010000337.1:0-3978 GCA_043760765.1 Planctomycetota bacterium
CCTCTCCGACGCGATCGCAGTTACGCTCATGCCTTGAGACGCTGAGAGTCCGCCTCCCTCAAGCTTGCCTGCAAGGAATCGCACTCAAGGGACACTGCCGAGGCGTCCCTCGAAGCGGCGTTTCCCTCTCCCACTCGAACGACGCCGCGTCGACCTCCCCTCAAGCTATTTCTTGACCGGCCAGCGAACCTGCAGCGTCTCCAACGCCGCATCGACATCCGCCGCAACCTCGCCCCACTTCGCCGCTCGCACCGTCGTGCACAGCGCGACTTGATACTTCCCGCGCGTCCAGATCACGGTAATGAAGCGCACCGCCTCGCTCCCATTGCGCGGCGTCCCGTTGTAATCGAACCGCAGCACCTTGCGGCCCATCACGTAGATCTCGCGCCGGTCCTCGAGGTGCAGATCGGGATTGACCGCCAGCTCGTCAATGTTCTCGTGCAACAGCTCCTCGAGCGAATAGCCGAACAGGTTCGGCATCAGCACCAGGTTCATGTTGCCGTCGAGCGGATCGGCGGCGTTGCGCAGCAGGCGCTCGTCGTTCTGGACCTTTCCGATGCTCCAATTCTTGGGGATCACCAGACGCGCATCGACGCTCGGCAGATTCCACAGCTCGCCCTCGAGCGGCGGAAACGGCGGCGCTTCGGCGGCCTTGTTTGCAGCTGGATCGACGCGCGCAGCTTCGACGCGCGGAGTCTTCGTTCCGGCGCCCTTGGGCACACCGGTCAAGAACACGACTGCGACGACAGAAAGCACGACCAATACGACAGCGACATGGGAGGCTTTCATGGCCTGGACTGGTCGGCTCAATCGGCGCCGGGCTTGAGCCGCGGCCGGCCCAGGGGCCCACGATTGCTACTTACTTGACCTTGGTGGCGGAGCGCAGGCGCCCGAGCAGCCCGGTCGCCCCCGAGCCCAGCAATGCCGAGATGATCACGACCAGTCCGATCGGCATTTCCAGCTTGATCCCGAACAGCCAGATGCGCGCGGGCCCCAGATTGAAGACCACGAACAGAACGATCAGCGTGACCATTCCCCAGCCGACGATTTGACGTGAATTCATGGACGCATTCTGCCGCTTGGGCGGCTCAGAACGCCATGCCCACGGTGAAATGCAGCACGTAGCTGCTCTCGCCCTGGCGGGGATCAGGATTGATGCCGTAGTCGAGACGAATCGGGCCGATCGGCAATACGTAGCGCAGGCCGACGCCATAGCCCTCGCGGAAACCCGAGGCCTCGAAGAAGTCGGCCGCCTGGAGCTGGACATTGCCGGCGTCGAGGAACAGCGCGCCCTCGAGGTTGCCGACCAGCCGCTGACGCAGCTCTGCCGAAAAAACTTGGGAGGTCTCGCCACCAACCGGATTGCCCTGTGCATCGGTCGGCCCAAGCTGGTCCTCGCGGAACGAACGCACCGTGTTTTCGCCACCATTGAAGAAGCGTTCCTGCAGCGGAATGTCGCTGGTGGAGTGCATCGGTGCGATCACTCCGCCGCGCCAGGAAAGCGCCAGAATGCCATCCCTCCACAGCTCGTAGTAATCGGAGTACGAGAGGCGCAGCCGCAGGAAGTCGAGTTCGGAGCCGATGGCCGCATCGGCGAATTCGAAAGTGGCCTTCGAGAGCGAACCGTCCGTCGGCACGAACACAGAATCGCGCGTGTCGTACACAGGTGTGAGCGCGATCGAACTGATCTGCACCTTGTCGGTCAGATCCGGCAGCGCAGGTCCGGTCACGTCGATGTTCGAAGCCGACGAGTGGCGGAACTGATAGCCCAGGTTCGCCGACAATCGGCGATTCAGGCGGCGCGAAAGAATCCAGCCCAAGCCGGTATCGTTCGAGGTGAATGAAGGCTCTTCGCGGCGGCTGGCGAACACGGAGGTTGTCGCGCGCAAGTCGCTGCCCAGAAAGCGCGGCGTGACCAAGCTGATGCGACCGCTTTGAGCCAGTTCGGAAAGCGTGCCGTCGAGCTCCACCGAGCGGCCGGTGCCGAAAAGGTTCTTGTAGCGCCAGCCGGCTCCCAGACGCAGTCGCTCGTAGGAGCCGTAGCCGGGTTCCACGTAGAACTCGCTGGCACTATCCTCCTTGAGTTCGACGACCAGCGCGCGCTCAGGCTCCGTGCCGGGCGCCAGTTCAACCTGCACGGAGGAGAAAATCCCGCTCTGGTACAGAGTGCGAAAGCTCTCGCGCACCTTGTCCGAGCTGTAGACATCGCCCGGCTCCAGTTTGAGCATGCCGAGCACAGTCCCGCGCAAAGTGCGTTTCGTGCCGCGGATCTCGATCGCGCTGAGCTTCACCCGCGGACCGGCTTCGATCGTAAAAGTCGTCGTCGTCTCGCCATTTTCGCCCTGCTCGGTCACCCCGGCAATCGCCTTCCCGTCCGGGTAACCGAGCGAGGCCAGCACTTCCTCCAATTTTGCGCGCACGGCGCCGGCGAGCAGCGAAGAGTAGGCCAGCCTCTGGAACGAGGCGGCGGCGCGCTGCAGCGCGGGAAGACAATCCTTGGGAGCGCCCTCGAGCAGGACTTTGGTCAGTTGGGAGCGCACGCCCTCGGACACGCCGATCACCACGCTCGCGTAACGGCGCTCGCCGTCGAAGGTGTAGACCGGCGGCGCGAGCTGGGCGTCGAGGTAGCCGTTGCGGTAGTAGTAATCCTCCAGGTCGCCGGCCGCGCTCTCGAACTCCGATTCGACCCACCACGGAGGATCGTGGCGGCGGTGTTTCGAATCTTCGCGCGCCTCGTCGAAGGATATGAAGCCGCGCGGAAGCTTCGGGAAGAAGCTCTCCAGCAACTCGTGCTTGAGCGCGGTGGCGCCGTCGAATCGGATCGAATCCAAGGCGACGCGCGGCCCCTCCTCGACACGGAAAACTGCGCGATTCGTGCCCTCGTCGGCCTTGACGATCTCGTACTCGACTTTCGCGAACGCGAAGCCCTCGCCCGCATAGAAGCGCTCGATCGCGAACGCGCCGTCATCGACCACCGAACGCGCCCATTCCTTGCGCGCGACATCCCCGACCTCGGCGCTCACGATTTCGCGCAACTTGTCTGCCTTGAACGAGCGTGCGCCTTCGAAGCTCATCGGCGGCAGTGCGGGTGGCTTCGTGCCGAGCGAGCCGCACGCGCACGGGGCGAACGCGAGCAGAACGAGCAGGAATTGCGCGGCGAAGCGGTTCACTGGAAGCGGAAGAGGAGCTTCACCCCGAAGTTGATTTTCTCGAAGACGTCCTTCTCGGCGCGCAGGTACAGGATGCGCGGTTTGCCCCTGGGATTGGGCGTGAGCCGCAGGATGAACTCGCTCGACTCGATGCCCTCCGGGCTGACCTCCGCGCCCTGATAGAACTCCATCCGCTCGGTGATCGGATCCTCGCTGCCCTCTTCGAGGGCGTCGATGCCAAGCCAGCGCGACAAGAGGTCCTGGCCCAGGAAAACGGCGACGGTCTGCATGGCGGCTCCGCTGCCCTGGGCACTGAGTGCACTCTCTGGCAACTGACCGGTGAGTACCAGGATCGCGAGTTCTTCGCGGGACAGCGGCGGGGTCGAGCTGAACAAGAGCTCCGGATCTTCCGAAGTGCCGCCGACCTGCGCCGTGATGTCAAAGCCGCGCACGCGCGTGGTCGCGGTGATGTCCAGGTCGGGCACCAGGCTGCTCTCGCCGCGAAAAGTCAGCACGCCGGAAGTGACTTCGAGCGACGCCGCCGGCAGTTTCAGGCGCGACGCTCCGATCACCAGGGTTCCGCCCAGACGTGGTGCGGCGCCATTGCCGCGCAACTCGAGGTGCGGCTCGAGCGTGCCGCGCGCAATGTTCGTTTCGACGCGGATCGGCTTCTTGGCGCGCACCTGAACGTCGAATTCGAGATCGGCCCATGGGGCCTTTCGCAGGAAGGGCAGTTCCACCTTGCTGGTGCGCTTCGCGCTGCGCTGGCCAGGCAGGGACACGAGCTCGAAGTTTTTTGAGAAGCGCCCGTCGACCACGGTCACCACCC
>JAYUOR010000338.1:0-10599 GCA_043760765.1 Planctomycetota bacterium
CCCGGCTCCAAAGGTAGGGTGGAGAAGTACCTGACTCCGTACTACTCGGGAATGCGCAGGGTCATCCCCACCTTGAGTTTCTCCGGGCTCGCCAGGATGTCGCGATTGGCGTCGAGGATCTTGGGCCACTTCTTCGCGGTGCCGTAGAAATGTTGCGAGATGCTGCTCAGCACATCGCCCTTCTTGACGAGGTACGTCCGGCCATCGGCGGTCAGGTCGGTCTTCGAACCTTCGCTGATCGGAATCCACAGTCGCTCGCCAACGGCGATGCTCGCCTCGCTGCGGCCTTCATTGGCCTTGGTCAGCCGGGTGACTTTGTCCTTCGAGCCGTAATAGCGCTGCGCCAGCGCTGCGAAGGTGTCGCCCTGCTGCCAGGGGTAGAACATCATGTCCGGCAGGTTCGTGGGCTCGAGACCGTCGAGGGTCAACGTGTACTTCGCCGCGACGGGCGCCGGCGCGGGAGCAGTCAAGATCGGGGGGCCCTTGGCCATCTCGATCGGCGCGGGGTTCAGCGTCGGCGCGGTCTTCAGCTCGGGCTGAGCGGAAGCATCGATCGCGGGCTTCTTGGGATCGAGGTCAGCGACGGCGTTGAGCAGCCGCGGATCCTTCTTGTCGCCCGCCAGGGGCTCCGTGGGCGGCTTCTGCGCCTCGCCGCCCTGCGCAACGGGAGACTTGCCAGAGCCGTGCGAACTCGAGTCGCCAGTTGGAGTTAGCGCAACTCCAAGGACTACGGCAACGAGGAAAAGGACGGTCAGGACGACGATTTTTTCGAGCCTACCCATGGTGATCGAGCCCCGGAACTGGCCTCCCGGGGAGAGGTGAATTGTGCGCGCGGACGACAAGCTGGAAGGAACTGCACGGTGCGCCGGCGGGCGACCGCGTAAGCCCAGTGGCAGGAATGACTTGCACGTCGCGAGCGGCGGCGGATCGGACCCGTTTGGACTGTGCGTTGTTTTCCGCACATGCCGTCCCCAAGTCAAAGAGAAAGAAAAAAATCCTGAGCGGATTTCTACCAGATGATGTGTGACCGACTTTCACCGACGCAGGATGCGGGAGCCATTCCGGCTGTGCGAAGCCGCACAAAGCCGGGCTTCGATGCTGATAGTTCGGCCCCGGCCGCCCGCCCTATCCCCCACCGGTCCAGCCGAGTAGGCTCGGATTAGAACCGTGCCCGAAATCACTCCCGCGCCGACCTCTGCCTCAGACGCCCCGCCGGGCCGGCTGAGCGCGCTACCCCGCACGGACCCGGCGCTCTGGGCGCTGCTGCTCACGTGCTTCGTTCTGCTCGTCGGCTCGTGGATTCGCCAGGAGGGTTATCAACTCGCCGACTCCGTTGAATACCTCGAGCGCGCCCAGGGCATCGCCTACGGCAAGGCGCTGATCGACAGCACGGCGATCCGCAGTTTCGGTTTCTCCGGACTGCTCGTGCCGCTGTACTGGATCTACGACGCGCTCTCGCTCGACGAACCCGTGCGCATCATGCAGGCTGCGCAATTGCTGCAGGTGCTGCTGACGCTCGCGCTGGTTTTCGTCAGCGCGCGACTCGCCGCACGTTTTGTCGGACGTACAGGCGGTCTTGCCGCGGGCGCGCTGCTCGCGTTCAATCCGATCGTGCTGCGCTGGGGAGTCGAGCCCGTGTCCGGAATCGCAGCCGCGCTGTTCGTGACGCTGGCGATCTCGCGCGCGCTGCCGCGTGAACCCGAAGCGTTCTCCAAGCACGCGGCTGGCGGTGCTGCTTTGCCCTTGAAAACAGACGATTCCGTGCGTTTGCGCGATGCCTGGATCACCGGCGCGTGGCTGGGCCTCGCGTTCCTGATGGCGTTTCAGACCATGCCGGTGATCGGCACGGTCCTGATCGTGATCTGGGTGCGCGAGCTGCGGCGCCAACCGTTGTTCGCATTGTGCGCCAGCGTCGGACTCGTCGCGATCGTGCTGCTGCAATGCGCGCTCGATCGCTGGTATTACGGCGCGTTCGGAATCAGTGTTTCGACCTACTTCGTCGAAAATTTCGGCTCGAACGCGGCACTGTTGCTGCACAAGTGCGGCAAGTTGCCGCTGCTCGGACCGTACTTCTATCGCGCCGCGGAATGGCTCTACAACGCGTCGTTCCCGACGAGCGAAAACACGCACGCCGTCCAGGAGGTGGTGCGCGGCGGCGCCGAGATTCCGACGAAATTGCCGCAGAGCTGGTACTTCACCAACATCGCGCGCTGCCTCGTGCTTCCGGCGGCCGTGCTCGTCTCGGTCGGTGTGTTGCGCTCACTAGGATTCGCCCTGAGAAAGACGGCCATGTTGTGGTTGGTGATCGGCGCCAATGTGCTGGCCCTGAGCGTCAAGGGCTCCAAGGACTTTCGGCTCTGGCTGCCGTTCCTGCCGCTGATCGCTGTGCTCGGCGGCATCGGCTTCAGCGCTTTGTTCGCGCGCGGCCGAGTGCTTCGTCTGGCCGGTGTGGCCGTGCTGGCTGCGACCCTGATCCTGGGAACGCACGAATACCGTGCAACGAATACGCGCAAGTTCGGAGGGTTCTGGCGCGCAATCGCCTTGGTGAACGAACACGCCGCAGCGCGGCTCGCGGCACAACCGCCGCCGGCAGCCACGCTTCCCGACGCGCCGGAGAGCGCCGCGCCGAAGTTCCGGCTCTCGGCCGCATATCACTGGTCGATGTTTCTGCGCGAGTCGCGCGACGTGCAGTTGATCAAGCTCCCCCACGGCCTCGATGGTTGGCAGAGTTACGACGCCGCGGCGCGCGCGGAAGATCTTGACGTGATCGCGACACTCGACGCGTTCATCACGCACCTGCCGGTATTGACCCAGAATCCTGATCTTTTCGAAGTGATCAACCGCGACTTCGCGGTGCGCGGGGCGTTCTACGATCGCGTGATCTACGACTCGCTCGGCCCCATTTATGTGCTCGAGCAGCGGGCCCAGGAAGACGGCGGACTGCGCTTCTTCGAACACGAGCAGATTCTGACGCTCGCACAAGTCAGTGCCCGCGCTGGCCATGCTGCACTGCTCGAATTCGAACGCGAGGACGCCAGCGGGCTCCAGCATCTGGCGCTCGTCGATGCGAAGTACACGCCGCTCGAAGGCGACGGTCACGGCTGGATCACTTACACCTGGCACGGCGGTCCGCTGGCCGCGCCCGAGTGGCGTTTCTACGATCGCCTGACCGCGCCTGACTACGAGAACTCCTGGCAGAACAACCACCGTCCGGCCTACGGCATGCGGCCGACCTCCATGTGGGATGCGAACACCACGCTGCGCGAGAGCTACCTGGTGGTCGCCGAGGCCGAGCCGTTTCGGCCGGACACCGTCTACCGGCGCACGGGCGGCAGCTACCGCCGCGGCGACCTCTTGCCGATGACGCTTTGGATGGACGTAGTGCGCTTCGACGAGGCGGCGGGCCTGCGAACCGACCGCCTGCCGGCGATCGATGCAACCACGCGCCGGCCGGTGGTCGAGATCGCCCCGACCCTGAACTTCTCGACCCGAAGCGGCGCAACGACGTTCGAGGACGGGATGACGCGCGCAGCCGCGATGTTCCTGCCGGTGCATCCCGCGGCCAGGCTTGCCGACGACGCACGACCGGTTTCGCTCGCGGAAGAACGCTGAAGCGTGGCGCATTCGGACGGCTTGGCGATCGCGAGTCTGGCCGTTATGCTCTGCAGGTCCTGAGGGTAGCTACCAGCCGCGGGACGAACGAGGACCTATGAAGTTCGCCCTGATGTACGTGTTGTGCGCCTTGATCCCCATGGGATCGGGCTGCAAATCCAGCGACCCGACAGCGACGTCCACGGTGCAAGCTGCGGAAGCTCGCGATGCTTCCGGCGAGAGCCAGGAAAAGCCGCAGCCCAAGGGCCCCGCCTATCTGCTGCGCATGGTCGATTACCGCTCGGGCGCGCGCTTCGAATTGGTCAATCCTTCGCACACGACCGCCGTGAGCCAGTACTCGAAGGTGCGCTCGGATCCGTCGCGCAAGGTCACGGACGAAGCCTGGATGACCGGCCTGATCGAGTACATCAAGGATCAAGGCTGGTCGAAGGACGAAAAGCGTGGAAGTGCGCCGACGATGGCGAAGGATTCGCTGCGCTGGTCGCTGGAGATGACGGGTCCCGACGGAACAAGTTTCGTCGCGGAGCCCATGGACGCCAAAGGATCGCAGCGCACTCGCCTGCGCACGATCCAGAAAGCGTTCCTCGACACCTACAACGCGACATCCGGTTTTCAGGCCGTGCGCACGGAATCGGGCAAACTGCCCTTCAAGGGGCCGGACTATCAGCAGACGCCCACAAAGAAGGGCGGGAAGTAGCGGCGACCGTGGCGAACCTCGCGACGACCCGCCCCAAACCCGCGGGCTCGCTCGTCAAAAGCCCGCGGAGTACCGGCCTTTGAAGGCTGCGGCAATCCTGCCCGCGCGCCTGAACTCGACCCGCCTCGCGCGGAAGATGCTGCTCGCCGAAACGGGCAGGACATTGATCGAGCACTCGGCGCGCAACGCGATGGCCTCCGGGCTCTTCGCGCGCGTCGTAGTCGCAACCGACAGCCCGGAAATCCAAGACGCGCTGAGCGCAGCGGGGATCGAGGCCGTGATGACGCGCGCTGAGCACGTCAGCGGCACGGACCGCGTGCTGGAAGCCGCGCGGACCCTCGACCTGATCGGGTTCGACGTGCTGGTGAACGTGCAAGGCGACGAGCCCGAACTCTCGCGCGCCGATCTCACCAGCCTGGTCGCGTGCTTCCACGATCCTGACGTGCAGATCGCCACGTTGTGCGGAGCGCTCAACACGGTCGCCGAACTCGCTTCGCCGCAAATCGTCAAGGTGATCCGCGACGCGCGGCTCGACGCGCTGTATTTTTCGCGCGCGGCGATCCCGTGTGGAGTGCATGCGCGCGAAGGCGCCGATCCGCTGTCCTTTGCGCGCCGCCACGTCGGCGTGTACGCCTTCCGGCCGCGCGCACTGCAACGCTTCTGCGAACTGCCCGTCGGAACGCTGGAGCGGATCGAAAACCTGGAACAACTGCGTTGGCTCGAGGCCGGCGAAAAGCTGCGCGTGCTCGACGCTGAGCAACTCTCGCTCGGAATCGACACACGACCTGAGTACGATGCCTTCGTTGCACGCTGCAAGGCGCGCGGCGGGGTTTGACGGAACGACTTCGCGCCCTGCCCACAGGAAAGCACCACATGGTCAAGCACATTTTCATCACCGGCGGCGTGGTCTCGAGTCTTGGCAAGGGCCTGACCTCGGCGGCGATCGGCATGATCCTCGAGCGCCGCGGCCTGAAGGTCTCGATGCAAAAGCTCGACCCCTATATCAACGTGGATCCGGGCACGATGAGCCCGTTCCAGCACGGCGAGGTGTATGTGCTCGACGACGGCGCCGAGACCGACCTCGACCTCGGCCACTACGAGCGCTACACGCACGCGAAGCTCTCGCGCTCGTCGAACTACACCACCGGCAAGATCTACTCCGAAGTGATCGCGCGCGAGCGCCGCGGCGACTACCTCGGCAGCACGGTGCAGGTGATTCCGCACATCACCGATGCGATCAAGGACGCGATCAGCGCCGGCGTGACACCGGGCAGCGACGTGGCCCTGACCGAGATCGGCGGCACGGTCGGCGACATCGAAAGCTTGCCCTTCGTCGAGGCGATCCGGCAGTTCGCGCTCGAGCGACCGCGCGGCGACGTGCTCTTCGTGCACCTGACGCTCTTGCCCTATCTGCGCGCCTCCGGTGAACTGAAGACCAAGCCGACGCAGCAGTCGGTCGGCAAGTTGCGCGAGATCGGCATTCAGCCCGACATCCTGATCTGCCGCACGGAACAGCCCATGACGCCGGACATGGCGCGCAAGATCTCGATGTTCTGCAATGTGCGGCCTGAAGCGGTCATCGAAGAACGCGACGTCGACTTCTCGATCTACCAGGTGCCGCAGATGCTCGTGCACGCCGGCCTCGATCGCATCGTCGCGCGCCATCTGGGCCTGCCCCATGAACTCGAGACCGAGCTCGAGGATTGGAATCGCATGCTCGAGTCGATGCGCAAGACCGTGGAAACGGTCGAGATCGCGGTTGTCGGCAAGTACATCGAACTGCACGACGCCTACAAGTCGATCTACGAATCGCTGAGCCACGCCGGCATCAAGAACCAGACGCGGGTCAAACTGCGCAAGATCGGCGCGGAGGACTTTTTCACGCGCGGTCCGAGCCTGCTCGAGGGTGTTGACGGAGTCCTGGTCCCCGGCGGCTTCGGCGAACGCGGTATCGAGGGCAAGATCCGCGCGATCCAGCACGCGCGCGAGACGGGGCTACCCTTCTTCGGCATCTGCTTGGGGCTGCAGTGCGCGTCGATCGAGTTCGCGCGCAACGTGCTCAAGCTGGAGGGCGCGCATACGGCTGAATTCTCGGCCGAAACGCCGCATCCGGTGATTCACTTGATGGCCGACCAACGCAACGTGCACGAGAAGGGCGGCACGATGCGGCTGGGCAGTTATCCCTGCCGCGTGAAGCCGGGCACGCTGGCCCAGCGGCTGTACGGCGCGGAACTCGTGCACGAGCGCCACCGCCATCGCTACGAATTCAACAATGCCTATCGCGGAGCGTTCGAGAAGGCGGGCATGATCATTTCAGGAGTCAATCCCGATCGCGATCTGGTCGAGATCCTCGAGTTGCCGTCGCATCCGTTTTTCCTGGGCGTGCAGTTCCACCCCGAGTTCAAGAGCCGCCCGCTCGCGCCGCAGCCTTTGTTCGACGGCTTCGTGGCGGCGGCGCGCGAACGCTCGAAGACCCGCGCGCGGCGGGCGGACAAGCCGGCGCAGGACACGGGGCCAGCTGCGGCCGAGCCGATGTCGCTCGCTCGTCCGGGCGCGCTGGTTTCCTGACTCAGTGACCGCCGCCCGCCGCGGGCGAAGTCCAGCCGAAGTGCGACTGCGCCAGCCAGGCTTTCGGGCGCGATTCAGCGCCCAGGACCAGGGCTTCGAACGTTTTGGAATCCTTGGCCTCGAGCGCGGCCCTCAATTCGGCGCCGAGTTCGCGCGGCAATCGACCCTCGAATCCGCCAAGCGTCGCCAGCAACTCGTTCGCTGCCGCCTCGGGATCGGCGTCGCTGCGCGACATCACGTTCTTCCAGCGCAGGCAAGCGCGCACGGCGTTGGCCCATTCCTTGTCGGCCTTGCTCTCGAGCAAGGGCTTCAGCTCCTTGGCGAGCTTGGGTGTCATTTCCAAACCGAGCAACTTGTGCCACTCGACCAATACGACGATCGCCGGATCGGCGTGTTCCTTCGCGATCGATTGCGCGCTGCCCACGAGGTTTGCGAGCGCGGCTTCGAGCGCGCTCAGACGACTCTGCGCCAAAGCAACTTCGGGATAGAACTCCGCTTCGAACTCCTTGGCCGCACGCAGCAGCGGCAGAACGACGGCAAGCTCGCCGGCGGCCATGGCCGTACTGCCGCTCTGCGTCCACGGTTTCATGAAGTCGGGCAATTTGTCGAGCTTGTGACGCGCCACGAGATCGGCGAAGGGCGCATCGACGAACGATCCGTCACCGGCGCTCCACGGTGTTGCGGCGACGAGCCCGGGATCGCCCTCCCAGATCACGCGCTGATCGACGTCGAGGATCAGGACGCGCGGCAGATTGAACTTGCGCGTGAAGAACATCTCGTTGCTCTCGCCGATGCCGGTTGTCCTGGTCGCGCGGTAGTCGACAGCGACGGCGCCCGGCATCGGATGCGTCTTCAGATATTCGACGATCGTCTTCTCGTCGTTGGGTGAAGTGATCGCGACGACCTGTAGGCCGAAGGGACGCGCGGTGGCCTCGAAGGCCGTCAGCCACTGGTCCAGGCGAACCATTTCGTTCTGTTGCTGTGAGAAGAACACCAGCATCTGCGGCACGCGGCCGGCTTCCTCCCAACTCTTGCGCTCGCTCTGCACCCATTTCGCGACCTTGGGCCAGGGCGGAACGCTGCCGACGTAGGTGCCGGTCTGTGCAGCCGTGCGCCCCTTGAGCTTCGCCAAGCGCAGTTCGCGTTCGATGCCCGCCACCGGATCGCGCGGATCGCTGGCCAGGTAGCGCACGTTCTTGAAGCGCGCTTCGCCGCGGCCGGTGATCAGACCGAAGCCGCCGCGCAACACGTCGATGCTGGGGAACTCGTGGGTGCGCAGGAGCACGCCGTCGTACCAGAAATCCACGAAGCGGCCGGCGACATCGACGCGCAACTTGTGCCACGTGCCGGCGCTGGTCTCGCCCGGCTTGAGCGAATTGTCGACCTGCTCGTGCCGCCAGGTCTGGATCACGCCGCTGCCGAAACTCGACAAAAGGTCGATGTACCCCGGCGCCGCGAGACCTTCCTTCTGTTCCTTGCCGGGAAAGAAGAACAGCCCGTGGAAGCTCGAAGCGTCCTTGCGGCCGAAGACGAAGCCCGCGAACGTGACCTTGCCACGCTCGGCCTGGATGTCGGCCTCCATGGAAAAGTCGCCGCTCGAGGTCCGGTCGAGCGTCAGCGCCTGATAATCGAAGACTTGTGGATCGAAGGTCTGAAACTTCGCGTCGAGGAACGTGCCGTCCGGCGTGAACGGCGAACCCGCGCCATTCGCGGACCAACCCGTCAGATCCTTCTCGTTGTAGGCGAGATCCCAGATGCGCAAGGACTTGCCGCTCGCGCGCGCGGCGCGCTCGTAGTACGCGAAGAGATCGCTGACGCAGAGGTCGGTTCCCAGTCGCCAGGAAACGTCCATGACCATCAACGGGCGTTCGGCGGCAAAGTAGCGCTCGACCAGCGCGCGTGCGGCGACGGCCATGTCCTTCTGCAGCGAGTCGACCGTGTCGCGTTTAGGGTCGTATTTCTCGAGCGCGCGCTCAGCCGCGGCGATCGCCTTCTTGTCCGGCGTCTTCGCGGCTTCGAGCAGCGCCAGCGCGGCTTCGACCAAATTCGCGGCGCGATCGGGATTCTTCAGTTTCTCCGCGAGCAGCGCCGCGAACTCGATACGAATTTCAGGTTCGCCGGGCGCGGCTACGAGTCCCTTTTCGAAGTGCTCCTGCGCAGCATCGAGATCGCCGGCGAGGATCGCGGCGCGGCCCCATTGCAGATAGGGACGCAAAGCTGCGGGTTTGCCCTGCTGCTCGTTGCGCAGGTCCACGGTCCAGATCTTCCATACCTGATCGAGTTCCAGCGCGGTTTTCGGCAGCGAGACATCGACGGCATCCTTGGGCCGTTCGAAACCCCTGATCGGCGGCGTCGGATTCGCTAGCACGACCTTTTCGAAATTCTCGACCGCGCCTTCACCTTCGCGGCCGCCGGACGCGTTGATGAAATCGGCGAAGGACTTGCGGTAGATGAAGCGGCCGTCGACCGGGTCCTGATAGTTGTAGAGGAAATACACCACGCCCCAGGTCGGCGCGTACCACGGCGGGCCCCAGGCGTACTTGTTCTCGAGTACGATCGAAAACGTCGGCGCCTTGTCGGGCTCGCCCTTGCCGTCGGCGCTGATCCCGTCCGTCGGCCCGCTCATCCAACCCTTCTCCATGCGCGAAGCGAGCGGGAAAAGGCGATGGTTCGCCGGCAGGTTCATCAAGACCGTGCCGTTGGGCAGGATGCGCGTGCCTTCGAAGAACGACGCGAGTCCTTCGTTCAGCCAACCCGCGGCCGAAGTGGCCAGCGACACGAACTGGTGCGCCGCTTCGTGGAACAGGGTCCCGGTCATGGCGTCGAAACCGCCGTCGATGTAGGTCTCGACGCTGTCGCCGGTGAAATGTCCGCCGGACCATTCGACCGGCGGCCCCTTGCCGAGCTTCAGGTACTCGTCGCGCACCTTGAAGATGTGCAGTTCGATGCGCGGCACGCTGCGGCCGTCCTCTTCAGTGCCGTAGCGAAAGAAACGCCGGTAAAAGGCGTTCATCTGCTCCATGGCTTCGGCGGCGCGCACCAGGACTTCGTAACCGGCGTCGGTAATCGTGGTGTAGTTCTCGCGCTCCAGTTGCGCGCGCGTGTCCCAGGTGCCGTGGGCTTTGTCGTGCTCCGCGATCCACTCCTTCGACACATCGGCGAAGAGATCCTTGGGCTTGGCGTCGGCGGCAAGACTCGGGTCAGGGCGCGAAGCGATCCGTTCAATCGAGGACTGAGCGACTTCGCTGAGCGGATCGAGCGCGAGCACGGTCTTGAGCACACTGATCGCCGCGTGCGGCCGCCCGTCTTTTTCGTAGCGCGTCGCGAGGTCGAGCAACTTCTTCGAGAAGACCACGTCGAGCGAGAGCAGATCCTTGGCGATCGGATCCTCGGCGAAAACGCGCTTCTTCAGCCCGTCGACGAACGCCGCCGGCCGCTTTTGCGCGCGCGCGTTGCGCAGTTCCTGGTGCAGCGCGTAGACCAATTCGTCGGCGTCCTTGGCTGCGCTGGCCCAACCTGCCCGCAACTCCCAAGCTTCTACCGAGCGCGGATCGCGCTCGAGAGCGCGCTCGATCCACTCGCGCGCGCGCAGAAGTTCGCCGGCCTCGAGCGCATGAGTCGCCAAGGTCATGGCGTGCACGAAGCCGCTGCCCTCGGGTTCCTGGGCAGCCGACGAACGCGCGCCGCCAATGAAGGCAAGGCCAAAGCAGACGGATCGCAGC
>JAYUOR010000339.1:0-1600 GCA_043760765.1 Planctomycetota bacterium
GTGCCCACACCGCGCAGAGACCTCCACGCAGCCCGCCTTGCCCCCTGGTTGCTCGCCTTGGCGCTCGTCGCCTGCGGCGGCGGCGATGATGACGCGCTCGATCAGGCGAACCAGCGCATCGAGCGCGGCGATCTGGAGACTGCTGCGACTGTCCTGCGCGGCATCGCCGGCGCGCGAGCCGACGAATTGCGCGCCAGAATCGCCTCAATGACCACACACCGCGCCGAACTCGAGCGCTCGCTGAAGACGATTCGAGCAGACGCCGCCGGACACCAGGCCGGCTGGTCGCAGGACGAGATCGCCAGACTGCTGTCGGACGAGCACGATCCGCAAAGTGTCGAGCTCATCGCCAGCGCCCAGGCCGAACTTGCCTCGGCTGTGCGCTCGGCTCGGCGTGCACAGCAGCACGCCGCCGCGGCACCAGCTCGTCCGTCGGCCAACCCGGCCCTGCTCGAAGCTCGCAGCGCGCAGAGCCAGCGGCAGTGGAAGACCGCCCTGGCTCAGACGGCCAACGCCGTGCAGCAGGGCGTGAACGCCGCGGAGGCCGACTCGTTGCGCAGCGAGGTGCTGAGCGCCGCGCTCGTCGAGGCCGAGGAATTGCTTGTCCGCGCCAAGGAAGTCGAACGATCCACGGGCGCCGAAGCTGCCGCGCAGCTTCTCGCGAGCGAGGTCGACCGGTTTCCCGCCGGCCTGGATTTCGATCCAGTGCGCGAACAACTCGAGCTCTTGGAAGAACGTTCTCCGCGCGCCGCCGCGGCGAGCCGACCGGTGGATTCCTCACGCGGGCCGCGTGCGCGCGTCCCGACTTCGTCGACTCCGGACGTTTCGTTGGCGCGCGCCGAATCGGCTGACGAATGCATGGCGATCGCGCAGTCGCGCGCGTCGATGGGCGAGCTTTGGCCCGCGCGGGACGCATGGTTGGAAGCCGCGCGCCGCAAGCCGAACGCGGCGCTGCTCGCGGAATGCGAGCGCAGTGCGCGGGAATGCGATGCTCGGATTGCACTGCGCGAGGAACTTTTCGACTTCGCGGGAGTCGATGCGGCCACGGCAGCCATGCTGGGCGGGCGAGCCGGTTCCGCTGAAATCGATGCGACGAAATTCGAGAGCATTGCGCTGGCGGAGGTGTCGCTCGCAGTCGAACGCGCCGCGGTCTCGAGCAAGGCGAAACTCGGTTTCGTGATCGAGTCGATCCTGCGCGGCGACGAATCCGAGCGCGCGCTGGCCCTCGAGCAACTCGGCGCCTGCGTCGAACGCAAACAGATCGACGCCCCATCCGCGGCGAGTCTGGTCGCGCGAGCCAAGGCCCAGGTCGGGGAAGGCGGCTGGGTCTTCCAGGGCGGCCGCTGGATCGAGGGCCGCCTGGCGCAGAGCGAATCGCTCGCGCTCCTGGAGAACGAGCGCGCGACGAAGAATGGGCAACTGGTCGGCAGGTTCCGGCGCAGCGGCACGACCGAGCGCGACGCAATGTTCAGCCAGATTCGCGAAACCAAGGACAGCGAACTCATCGCAGCTGCCCTGAAGTTTCGCTGGCAGGACGAGTGCGAAGCGCTCGAACGCAATCCGAATCTGCGCCAACTCGGTGTGCTCGCCGAAGATCGCC
>JAYUOR010000340.1:0-10582 GCA_043760765.1 Planctomycetota bacterium
CAATGGCGGCGCCGGTGCCCAGAGCGGCGGTGGCGGCGCGACTTCAGCCAGCTCGAGCGGCATCAGCGTCAACATCAACACCGCTCCGCCCTGTGTACTCAAGGCGCTGATGGAGGATCGCGACATTTCCGGCCGCTGGTGGGACAGCGTGATCGAGTACCGCAACCTCGAGGAAAAGAAGGAAGACGACAAGCAGACCGAAGAGGCGGACCCCGTGTACGACGAATACGGCAAGGTCGTGATCGTGCGCCAGGTCTTCGACACGCTGGCGGAACTCGATCAGGTTGCGGGAACCGAACGCTTGAGCGCGGATCCCAAGACCGAACTGTTGCGCTTGCTTGGCACCCAGAGCCAGGTCTTCTCGATCTACGTGATCGCGCGCATCGTCAATTCCAACGACCGCAACAACGTCGATCGCAGCAGGCCGCCGCTGCCCGGCGAGCACGACGATGAACTCGGCAACGCGCTGACGCGCAGTGTGCGCGCGGTCGTGTGGCGGGTCACCTCCGATGATGGAACGACGATCGTGCCGATCATCCGCTGGGAGGTGCTCGACTACACGCCCTTCGAAGTACAGGACTACCCCGACGAAGATCGTTGAGCGCTCGGCCGTCGCCGTTTCTGCCCGCTTCACGTAGTCTGCGTCCAATGGCCGCGGACGCGCTGTACCTGGAAGTCTTCCAACATCTATTTGCCGCGGCGGCGGAGGAGATGGGCGCTTCGCTGCTGCGCTCGTCGTTCTCGCCCAACATCCAGGAGCGGCGCGACTACTCCTGCGCGATCTTCGACGGCGGTGGCCGCATGTTGAGCCAGGCCGCGCACATCCCGATTCACCTGGGTTCGATCCCGCTGTGCGTGCGCGCGGCTCTGCATCGCTTCGAACTCGAGCGCGGCGACGTGGTCGTGCTCAACGATCCCTATCACGGCGGCACGCACCTGCCCGACGTGACCCTGGTCACGCCCGTGTTCCTGTCGCGCGCGAAGAAACCGGAATTCCTGTGCGCCAATCGCGCGCACCACGCCGACATCGGCGGCGCCTGGCCGGGCTCGATGGCACCCGCCTACGACTTGCACGGCGAAGGCCTGGTCATTCCACCGACGCGTCTGGTACGCGGCGGTGTCGTGCAGCGCGAGATCTTCGACTTGCTGCTCGCGAACATGCGCGTGCCGCGCGAGCGCGAGGGCGATCTCTTTGCGCAACTGTCGGCCAATCGAGTCGGCGCGGAACGTCTTGGCTCGTTGGCCAAGGAACAGGGCCGCAAGCGCTTGTGCGCGAGCGGGGCGCTGTTGCTCGATTGGACCGAGCGTCTGACGCGCGCAGAAATCGCCCGGCTTCCGCACAAGGCGGTGCGCAGCGAAGACGTGCTCGAGACGCCCCACGGCAACGTGCGCATCGCAGTCCAGGTCGCGCGTCGCGGGCGCGAACTAATCATGGACTGGAGCGGCTGCGACGCGCAGTCCGCGGCACCGATCAACACGACGCGAGCGGTGGTGCTGTCGGCGGTTTTCTATTGTCTGCGTCTGCTCTTGCCGCCTGGGACGCCGACCAACGACGGACTGCTGCGGCCGGCGCGCGTCTTGACTCGCTCAGGCAGTGTCGTGGACGCGCTCTATCCAGCGCCGGTGGCGGCCGGAAACGTCGAGACCAGTCAGCGACTGGTCGACGTCCTGCTCGGCGCGTTCGCACAGCTAGAACCCGGGCGCATCCCGGCCTCGAGTTCGGGCACGATGAGCAACTTCTCCTTCGGTGGAGCGCGCGCTCCGGATGCCTCGGGCATTCAGCGGGGCAGCTACACCTACTACGAGACCATCGCCGGTGGGGCGGGCGGCGGACCGCAGGGCGCCGGGGCCCACGCACTGCATACGCACATGACCAACACCCGCAACACGCCGATCGAAGCCCTCGAAGTACAGTTCCCCGCGCGTGTGCTGGAATTGAGCGTGCGCAGGGACAGCGGCGGGGCCGGCCGATCGCGCGGCGGCGACGGAATCAAGAAGCGCCTGCGCTTTCTTTCCGCGGCGCGCGTCGGCTGGATCGCCGATCGCGCTCTGACGGGCCCCAAGGGTTCGAGTGGCGGTGGTCCAGGCTCGGCTGGCGGAGCTTGGCAGCGGCGCGGGGACAGGAGCAGCGAAGCACTGCCCTCGCAGGCCACGCTTTCGATCGAAGAGGGCTCCGAGATCACGATCCTCACGCCCGGGGGCGGCGGATTCGGAGCGCTGAGCGCCGCCCGAAAGCCTCACTCGAGCTGAGCCGGCGCCGCGAGACATCGAAAAGGCTTGCCGCTCCCGACGCGGAGGGCGAGAATCCGTGCTGCGAAGCGCTCGACTTCAGCTGCCTTTTCGTTCCGCGTTCTCGACAACCAGACAAAACCAGTCCATGCCCGCTGTCAGTGTGTTCGGCGCCCAATGGGGCGACGAGGGGAAAGGCAAGATCATTGATCGCATGGCGGGCGAAGCCGACGTCGTCGTTCGCTACCAGGGCGGCGCGAACGCCGGCCACACGGTCGTCGTCGCCGGCCAGAAATACGTGCTGCACCTGATCCCCTCAGGCATTCTGCACCCCGGCAAGATCAACGTGATCGGGAACGGTGTCGCGCTCGACCCGCTCAAGTTCCTCGAAGAGGTTGCCGGCTTGCGTCAGCGCGGCGTGCGCGTCGACGGAACCAACTTGCGACTGTCGTCGAACGCGCACGTGATCTTCGAGCACCACCGCCGCATCGATCAGGCCTCCGAGCGCTGGCGCGGTCAAGGCCGGATCGGCACGACCGGCCGTGGCATCGGTCCCTGCTACGCGGACAAGGCCGCGCGGACCGGCCTGCGCGTCTGCGATCTGCTCGAGCCCGAGCATGCCCGCAATCGACTGCGCGCTGCACTCGCCGAAAAGAACGCCATGCTGCGCCAGGTGCACAGCGAGGAAGAACTCGACCTCGAACAACAACTTGCGCGCTACACGACCTTGGCCAGCCAACTCGCGCCCTTCGTCGGCGACAGCGCGAGCGAAGTGCGCACCGCGTACAGCGCCGGACGCCGAGTGCTCTTCGAAGGCGCCCAGGGGGCAATGCTCGACATCGATCACGGCACCTATCCGTTCGTGACTTCCTCGAGCACCGGCGTCGATGGCATTCCCGCGGGTGCGGGCTTCCCGGCGCGCTGGATCGAGCGCGCGATCGGCATCGCGAAAGCCTATTGCACGCGCGTTGGCGAAGGTCCGTTCCCCGCCGAACAACACGGCGCGCTCGGCGAACGCATTCGTGAAGCCGGCAACGAATATGGCGCGACCACCGGCCGGCCGCGGCGCTGCGGCTGGCTCGACGCTCCGCAGATGCGCTACACGCTCGGTTGGAACGGCGCGGACAGTTGGATCATGACCAACCTCGACGTGCTCACCGGATTCGATTCGATCCCGGTCGGCGTCGCCTATCGACTCGGCTCGCAGGTCTTCGAGGAATATCCGGCGGCACTTTCAGGCATCGAAAACCTCGAAGTCGAATACACGCAGTTTCCCGGTTGGTCCGAGGATATCACTGCCGTTCGTCACTACGAAAAATTGCCCGTGCGCTGCAGAAACTACGTCGAGGCGGTCGAGAAACTGATCGGCGTTCCGATCGAGATGCTGTCGGTCGGGCCCGAGCGTGATCAAGTCATCGCGCGCCAGCCGGCAAGTTCTCGCGCCCACGCTGCCGCGCGCTAGCTCGAGCGTCCAATGGCCCGCGACCACGAGTCCTCAAGAGCAGAGTCCGGCGCACGCACGAAGATCGTACGGCCGGATTTCGGTGGCGCGTTTCCCGAGCACATCGCCGTGATCATGGACGGCAATGGCCGCTGGGCGCAGCAGCGCGGGATGCGCCGGATCTTCGGACACCGCGAAGGCATCCGCAGCGTGCGCGAGATCACGACCGAATGCGCGCACATGGGTGTGCGTTCGCTGACACTCTATGCATTTTCCGTCGAGAATTGGAAGCGGCCCAGTCTCGAGGTTCGCTATCTGATGCGCCTGCTGCGCCGCTTCCTGATTCAGGAACGGCCCACGTTGCTGAAAAACGGCGTGCGCCTGCGCGGCATCGGGCGCCTCGACACGTTACCCGACGACGCGCGCGCGGCCCTCGCCGAGACCGAGCGTCTGACCGCGGCCGGCGACGGCATGCTGCTGCGGCTTGCGCTCTCGTACGGGGCGCGCAGCGAAATCGCCGATGCGTTGCGGCAGGTCGTGCGCGACGCGCAGAGCGGCGCGCTGACTCCCGATCGTATCGACGAGGAAACGCTACGGCGCTACCTCTACGATCCGGAAACGCCCGACCCCGACCTTTTGATCCGCACGGCGGGCGAGCTGCGCGTTTCGAACTTTCTCCTCTGGCAGATCTCGTACTCCGAGATCTACATCGCCGACGAATGCTGGCCGGCGTTTCGGACGGCGGAACTGCACGCGGCCTTGCGCGACTACGCGGGCAGAGTGCGCAAGTTCGGCGGCCTGATCAGCGAAGCGCCGCCAGAGCCTAAATTCTCCGGTCGGCTCTCATCGGACCGCGAACGCGCCTGAGTGCCGTCACGCATGGTCGAGACTCTTGAGCAAGGCAGCGAGGCAGCGCGGCCGTCGGCCGGAGCGGCAGGACCTTCCAAGCGTGCGCGCATTCTTCAGCGCACCCTTTTCGGAAGCGGGATCGCGCTGCTGTGCGCTGGCGCGCTGTGGCTGACGCATACGATCGATAGCGCGACACCGGTGCTGTGCGTCGGCGCGTCGATCGCCGTGCTGGCCCTGATCGAGGCCAGCATGATGGGCACGCTCTTGATGCGCGGCCTGCCGGTGATGCTGTTGGTGCCGCTGTTCGGCGTCGCGATGCTCGAGTACGCCTGCATCGAGCGACCGCCCGCGCCGGCGCCCTGGGCGCAACTTTCACTCGAGATCGTCTTCGCCGCGACGCTGAGTGCCGTCGCGCACGCCATCAACCGCGGCCTGTCGCAGCACGCGCTCGCGCGCCAAACCCTGATCGTGATCCTGTGCGGAGCGATTGCCGGCGGGTTCTCCTGGCTCGAGACCCGCGACCTCGGCCCGCTGGACGCGTTGCCCGCCTTTGGCAGCTTTGCCGCGGCAGCGCTCGTGATCGCCGCACTGGCCAACCGTAGCGCGAGCCGGCGCAAGGACCTGGGCATCGCCATCGGACTCGTCCTGTGGATCGCGGTTCCGCTTCCCGCCTTGATGCAGGTTGAACGGCTGTGGGGCGTCACGGGTCTGATCAGTCTGATCGTGCTTTCCAAGATCGGCGACGTGGCCGGCTATTACGTCGGCAACGCAATCGGCCGCACGCATCCGTTCCCTAAACTGAGTCCGGGCAAGACCGTCGCGGGGTGCGTCGCGTCCTTGTTGGCCGGAGTCGCCGCTGGCGCAGTGTTGGCCCACTTCAAACTGCTTCCCAGTGGCTCCTGGGGCATGTTCGATGGCCTGATTGCAGGTGCCTTCATCAATATCGCGTCCCAGTCCGGTGACCTGTTCGAATCCTGGGTCAAGCGCAGTGTGCGGGTGAAGGACTCTTCGACCTGGCTCGGTCCCTCCGGTGGCGTCCTCGATGTAGTCGATAGCCTTTTGTTCAGCGTGCCGGTGACCCTGGTGATCTGGCCTCTGATTTTTGACGCATGACTCGAAGCACTGTTCAATCCAACTCTTGCCCCCTTGCGCGACGGTCGTGCGTGGTCGATCCTCGATCATCCGGGACGCGTCGAGGTTCTGTTTCGAGCCCCGCGTTGCGGCCACCAGTCTCCAACACCCCGTGCTGACGAGTCCTACTTGGCAGAAGTAACGATTCCCTTGCGCTCCCACGAGGAAGCGATCCTCGTGCTCGGGCCCTACGACCGGCACGCGAAACTCCTGCGACAGGCGTTGGACATCGAGATTTTTACGCGCAACGGGAACTTGCGGCTGAAGGGCGTGGATGAAGACGTGGCCGAAGCCAAGCGGCGCGTCGAACACCTGCTCGGCAAGTTGCGTAAGGGACGCGAACTCGATCCCAAGGAAGCCGAGGCCATCCTGATCGGAACCGCGGCCGTTGCTCCGCCGGCCGAGGCGATCGCTCCACTCGCCGGCGTTCGACTCACGACGCGCACTGCCAGTGGCGGCGCTCGCAGTGCCTCCGGGACGCGCGCTGCGGGCGGCGAAAGACGCGGCAACGGACTTGGCGCCGGCGCGCGAGCCGGGTTCGGTTCGGCGACCGGCGCGTCCGCGGGCGCAGGCGCGCCCACGCTGCGACTGAGCGCCCTGGGCACACGTCCCTTCGAGCCGCGCGGAGAACATCAACGCCGTTACCTGGAGCTGATCCAGAAGAAGAGTCTGGTCTTCGGCATCGGGGCCGCGGGTACGGGCAAGACCTATCTCGCGGTAGCGGCGGCAGTGCGCGCGCTGCGCGCCGGCGAGGTCCGTCGCCTGGTGATGACGAGGCCGGTCGTCGAAGCAGGCGAGCACCTGGGATTCCTGCCCGGCGACCTGCAGGCCAAGCTCGATCCCTACCTGCGGCCGGTCTACGACGCGCTGCGCGACCTCGTCGACATGGAAGACATTCAGCGGCTCGAGGAAGCCGGCGTGCTCGAGGTGGCACCCCTGGCCTACATGCGCGGGCGCACCCTGAGCAATGCCTTCGTGATCCTCGACGAGGCCCAGAACACCACGCTGTCGCAGATGAAGATGTTCCTCACCCGACTTGGCGAGGGCTCCAAGATGGTGGTGACGGGCGATCCGTCCCAGACCGATCTCGAGCGCGGCCAACGCTCCGGGCTGGCCGACGCAGTGGCGCGCCTGCAAGGTTTTGCTGATGTCGGCGTGACCGAATTCACGGTCAAGGATGTCTGCCGCCACCCGCTCGTCGAACAGATCGTGCGCGCTTACGAGGCGCCGGCTCGCGGGCTTTTCGATCAGGGTGGGCCTGCGTGAATTCGCGCGCCGCGTGCGGAAAAGCTCGCAACAGGCGCCCGATCCCGATCGTGGTTTCCTGGGTGGCGCGCCGCAGGCCGTTGACGGATCCCCGGGTGCGCAAGATCGCCCGCGCAGCCCTGGCCTTCGGGAAGCGGCCGGATGCGCCGATCTCGATCGTGTTCGTCGATGACAAGGCACTGGCGCGCATTCATGGTCGCTGGCTCGCGGACGATCGGCCGACGGATGTGATCAGCTTCGATCTCGGTGAAGCAGACGGTGGTCCCGTGGGGGAGCTTTACATCTCCGTGCAACGTGCACGGGCGCAGGCGCGCCGGCGCGGGGGCCGAGTCGAGCGTGAGCTCGCGCTCTACATCGTGCACGGCTGCCTGCACCTGTGCGGCTTTGACGACCGGGCGCCGGGCGATCGTCGCGCGATGCGCGACGCGGAGCGATCGGTGCTGGGTGAACAGGGCTTCGAGGACGACCCCACGCCGTTCGAGTAGTTTGCGGCGCTGCGCTTGCGCGTGAAAGTTTCCATGGCGCTTCGGGCTTGAACTCGCCGCGCCGATCCGTCACAACGTCGCATATCGGAAACGCCGCGACGCACCGCGCCGCCCGTTTCCGGCGCATGGGCTCACACACCAACACCGCCCCAAAGCTCGCGACAGCCGTCAGCCCGCGGACGAGTGTCGCTCATCAGCGGATGTCGCAGTCGTGCAGTGCACAGCCGGCGAAGCCTCGGCGTGTGCTGGCCAGCCGTGCGACGATCGCGAAAGCCGAGCTCACGCTTGCGCTCGAACGCCGTCGCACGCGCGCGCGAGCAGCCCAGCAGGAACGCGTGTTCCGCCGGCTCTGGCGCGCTTGGCGCAAGTGCAAGAATCCGGACACGCGCAACGAGCTAGCTTTGGCCTACCAGGATTTCGTTCACATCGTCGTGCGCCGTTTTTCAGTGCGTTTGCCGCGCTCCGTGGACCGCGGCGACCTGCAAACCGCCGCGAATTTCGGTCTGATGGCGGCGATCGAGTGTTTTGACCCAAGCCTCGGCGTACGTTTCGAGTCCTATGCGGAACTGCGCATTCGCGGTGCGCTGCTCGATGAATTGCGCAGTGAGGACTGGTTGCCCAGGCCCTGGCGTGCACGCCTCGAGCGGCACAAACGTGTCGTCGAAGGCCTGCGCGCGAGCAAGGGCGCAGAACCCAGTGAGTCGGAGATCGCGAGCGCCCTCGACCTGGAGGTGAGCGAGTACCGCCAGTTGTTCGCCGTCTCGCTGCCCGGGGCACCCAGCGGTGCGCACACGCTGGCGACGGGCGAGTCCAGCGGTGACATCCAGATGCTCGAAGTCATGGTCGATCCACGCCTCGATACGCCCGAGGAACGAATCTCGCGGGAGGAACTCCTGCGCCTCGTCGCCCAGCGGCTGACCGAGCAGGAGTACCGCATCGTCTACCTCAAGTATTGGGAGGAGCTTTCGATGAGGGAGATCGGGGAACTCGAGGACCTGTCCGAGTCGAGAGTCTGCAAGATCCACACGAAGCTGCTGGAGCGGTTGCAGGATCGGTTGCGGGTTCAGTACGGTGCCTGGTAGTGGGGGAGTGGTGTCCGTGGGGACGTCCTAGTCAGGTGCCAGGCACCCGCCCAAAGAAGTGCGTCCATCCAGCGGCGCTGTGAAGGGCCCGGCCGCGTTTGGCTGAATCGGAAACGGCGTCGTGAACGCCGCGGGGCAGCAGTTCAGAAAGGTGCCAGGCACCTGCAACATTCCGGGTGTGGGTGTCGCTACTTGTCGGCGACGTCTTCGAAGTCGATCGAGTTGCGCTTGGGGTCGGCGGACGCGATCTTGAAGACGTATTTGAGGCCGGGCTTCTGAGGTTCGGAGTTCGCAGCGGGCTTGTCGCCTTCCGTGGGGGGCGTTGACTGAGGAGCGATTTCCTGAGCATCCTTGCGACGTTTATCTTTGGGATTCATCCGCGGCTCTCCTGTGCGATCCAGCCGTGCGCGGCGAGATCGCGGACACATTGCAGCGCTTCCTCGCGCACGGAGTGGGGCACGATTTCGATCACCTGTTCGAGCGTGCGCGTGCCGTCGCAGCGTTCGAGCAGCACTGCCGCGGCGGGCGAAACGCAGTGGATCTCCGCGGTACGGCGATCGTAGAGCAGCGTCGAGTCTTCCTTGCGTTCGGGGGCAAGTTCGCGATCGAAGCGCGCGCGATCCTCGTCCTCGACCAGATCAGACTGATATCGCGGCCGCAAGGTCGCCGAGTCGATCGTCGAAAGGCGCTGATCGATCCTGGCGCGATCGAAGGCGAGCTCCAACGTGCGAATGCAGTCGACGGCGAGCGGATGAAATTCAAAGCCCTGAGGCTTTGACTGCGCACCCGTGCGCTCCAGCACGTTCTCGCACAGCGCTTCCCACGAGCCGTGTTTCGCGAGGTACAGGAAGTAGTGACTCTTCAGCTCGTGGTAAAGCATGTTCGTGTTTTGGAACACGGGGAAGTGCGAGCGCAATTGGTGCGTGAACTCCAGGTATACGTCGCGCGCTTCGCGCCGGGTCATGCCGCTGCCGGGTTTGAAATCGTAGTAAACCTGCAGGTCCGACTTCGGGTCGGGATAGACCTCGAGGATGTCGAACTCCGCGCGGCGCTTGTAGATCTCGCTGGATTCGTCGAGGTAGAAGACGCGCACGCTGACTTCCTGGATCAGGTCGCGATTCGCGAGCACCACGGCCAGTGTTTCACGCGCTTCGGCGACCGTTTCGGTAGGGAAGCCGATCATCGCGTAGAGCGTGACCGAGATGCCGGCCTGGCGCACGCGGCGCACGAGGTCCATGCTCGCGTCGGGATCGATGCCCTTGCACATGCGATCGAGTACGCGCCGCGACGCGCTCTCGTATCCGAAGGCCAGACGCTTGCAGCCCGAAGCCGCGAGCAGGTCGCAGACCTTTTGATCGAAGACGTCGTGCTCGAGCCTGGCATCGGCCCACCAGGCGATGTCGAGCTTGGCGTCGAGAATCGCCTGGGGCAGCGCCTTGGCCATGTTCGGCGGCAGGTCTTCGATCGCGAGGTAGAAGTAGCGCGTCTTGTACTTCGCGCTCAATTTCTGCATGTCCTCGACGGTCTGCGCGATGCTTCGGCCTCGATAGCCGGGGCCGATCACGGTGTAGAGCGTGCAGAAAACGCACTTGCCCCAATAACAACCGCGCGTCGCGGCGAGCGGCAGAACCAGCTCGGGCGTGAAATACAAATCGAGCGGCAGCCCGTCGAAATCCGGAGTCGGCAAGGTCTTGATGTCGAGCGGATCGGCGCGCGGCGTGTGCACGATTTCGCCGGACGCAGCGCGATAGATCAGATTGCCGATCTTGGAAAGATCGAGATCCCCGCGCTCGATGCCCTGGCAGAGTTTCAGCAGAGGCCCCTCGCCCTCGAGCATCACGAACGAATCGATCAGGCTCCAGATCTCGGGCCGTTTCGACAGTTTTTCCGCGACGTAGGCCAGCAACCCTCCGCCGAGCGTGATGTGAATCGAAGGTTTCCGGGCTTTGACCAACTTGCACAGTGTCAGGGCGGGAATCGCCTGACTGGGAAACGTGACCGAGATGCCGATCAGATCCGGATCGAGCTGCTTCAATTGCGGCAGCGTGTGCTCGCGGAAAAATTCGAGGTAGGGATTTTCCTTTTCGTCGCTGAGCGCG
>JAYUOR010000341.1:0-10580 GCA_043760765.1 Planctomycetota bacterium
CCGCACGTCGCGCACAACCTCAGCCATCTTTTCTTCTGCGCCTACAAGCACTTCAACTACGACCCGCCGATCTGGCTCGACGAGGGGCTCGCGCACGCGATGGAGAAGGAGATCGATCCGGAATCGAACACCACCGACGGCGAGGAAGGCACGCTGCGCGACAAGCGCAGTCCGTCGGATTGGACCAAGGCAGCGAGGCAGATCGAAGCTGCGAACAAGGATCGTTCGCTGGCCGACTTGCTGCACGCGAAGGAATTCGCCGCGCTCGACATGTCCGCGAACATCATGGCCTGGTCGAAGGTGCGCTTCCTGATGGAGACCGAGCCCGAAAAGTTCGCGAAGTTCCTGGGCACCGTGAAGGGTCAGCTCGACGCGAAGGGCGTACCCAACGGTCAGAATCTCGACGACCTGCAGCGCAACGCCATGCGCGATCTGTGGGCCTGGTCACCCGCCGACTTCGACACCGCCTGGCGCGCCTGGATCAAACGCGAGTGAACCGTACCGTCCGATTCAGTCCCGTCGGCCTTCGACGGGGGTGCAGTCGATGCCCTCGCGTTGCAGGACGAGCGTCGTGACGCCGGGGCCATTGACCAGTGCGCCGCCGGCATGGGTTTGGCAGACGCCGCAGGAGGGCGAGCGCTCTTTCAAATAGGCGCGGCGGATTCCGAAACGCTGGCAGGTCTCCAGGGCGCCCAGCGCGCCGCGCAGGAAAGCCTGGGTCACGTCTGCCCCGGCCTCGGTCAGAACTCGCTCGGCACCATCGAGCACGGCGCTCGCTCCGCTCGTCTCTATCCACGCGGCCGGCCGCGGTGTGCCGAGTTCGCCGTGTTCCTCCGGACAGAACGGCACTGCAATTTCGCAGCGCTGTTCCAGCTCGGCCTCGAGTTCGCGGTCGCGATTGCTCCTTCCGTCGTAGCGGCACTCGCGGCCCAAAAGGCACGCGCTGACGAGCACCGGCCGCCGGGACGGGGGAGGCATCGCGCCAGTGTAGTGCGCCTCTGCGAATGCGGGGCGGCGTTCGCAGGCCGTAGAATGCCGCGCCCATGGCGCACCGCGTGCTCGTACCGCTGGCCGAGGGCTTCGAGGAGATCGAGGCCGTCACCATTATAGACGTACTGCGCCGTGCCGGCTGCGAAGTCGTCGTTGCGAGCCTGCTGCCCGGTCCCGTCCGGGGGGCCCACGGCATCGAAGTCCGCGCCGATACCGAGCTGGGCCTTGTCGACGCCGCGGGCTTCGACTTGATCGTGCTGCCCGGCGGCCAGCCGGGAACTCTCAACCTCGCCGGGGATCCCCGCGTGCTTGAAATTCTGCGCGCGCATCACGGGCGCGGGAGAACGACTGCTGCCATCTGCGCGGCGCCGAGCGTGCTGCAGGCCGCCGGAGTGCTCGGCGACGCTACGGTTACTTCGCACCCCAGCGTTCGATCCATGCTTGGAATTGCGAAGCTCGACAACGGCTCCGCCGTCGTGCGCAGCGGTTCGATCGTCACCAGCCAGGGCGCGGGAACCGCAATGCAATTCGCCCTCGAACTCGCCGCCGAATGCGCCGGCCGCGCCAAGTCCGATGAGCTGGCGCGCGCCATGATGGTTCATTGATGAATCTCTACGCCGAAATCGTGCGCCTGGCCGGGATAGGCGAAGCCTGCGCGTTGTGCACGATCGTCAAGACCGCCGGCTCGACGCCCGGGAAGACGACCATGAAAATGCTCGTGCGCCGCGATGGGACTTTTCTCGGCACGGTCGGCGGCGGGTGCCTCGAAGCCGAAGTTCTCGAAGCCGCGTTGGCTTCGATGCAGGACGAGTTGCCGCGCACGCTCGCCTTTGCCCTCAACGAGCGCGACTACCCCGATTCCGGCCTGCTCTGCGGCGGCCGTCTGGAGATTTTCGTGGAGCCGATCGTCGAACCCAGATTGGTGCTCTTCGGCGGAGGCCACGTCAGCGCCGCGATCGCGAAGTTGGCTCGCGGCATCGGCTTTCACGTCAGCGTGGTCGACGACCGCGAGGAATTCGCGAACCCAAAACGCCACCCCGATGCGCACGAGACGCGCTGCGCGCCGTTCGCCGAGCTGGCGAAGTCGATCGCTCCGGCCGCTGGCCAATACCTGATCGCCTGCACGCGCGGCCACGACCAGGACGGCGAAGTGCTGCGCGCCCTGCACCACGCGGGATGCCGGCCGCGCTACCTGGGAATGATCGGGAGCCGCGCCAAGAAGGTTCAACTGTTCGAGAAGCTCATCGCCGACGGCGTCGATCAGGCTTTCCTCACTCAGGTCCGCACGCCGATGGGGCTCCCGATCGGAGCGCGCAGCCACGAGGAGATCGCCATCAGTGTCGCCGCGGAGCTGATCCAAGTCCGCCGCGGAGCCGAGCCCCCGTCCAAGCCGGTCGCGGGCAAGTGTTGAACTGAGATGGAGCCGAGGCCGGCTCCGTCCGTCATGAAACAATTGGGCGACTAGCTCAAGTCCCGATTCGAACACTGCCGCGGGCGGTCGCACCCTAGGTTGCGACTGCCCGCGCCGCATTCCTGCACTCGGCCCGGGCTCAGGCCGCGTGCGAGGCGCCGAAACTCCCGTGCGAAGAGCGCTCCCGCGCCAACACTTCCGCAATCGCCGGCGCGGGTCTGAGAGTCGCGCTCTCCCCAATCGTCCGTCGCGCCGGGCGAGCGCCGCTCACGCGGTCTTCTCTTGCGGCCGTTCGCGAAGCATGGGGCATCGCGCGCCGGCCGCATCAGGCCGAGAGAGCGGGGGAGACGCGCATGGGGACGGTTGAACGCGAGGAGACATGCACTGCATGTTGGCAGGGCTTGGCGGAAATGGAACCGCACGTGCGAACCTTCGCGCGCCGACGCTGCCGAGACGTGCACGAACTCGACGACGTCGTGCAGGAGACCCTCTTGCGGGCTGCGCGCTATCGCCGCGGGCTGACCGACGAAACGCGCCTGAAGGCCTGGACGCTGCGCATCGCCGCGAACGTCGTCCGCGATCGCAATCGTCGCGAGCGTGCGGTCTGGTCTCAGCATGCCGAGGAGGGCGAACTCGCAGCCCTCGAAGGCCACGAAGCCGACCCGGGTTCGGCCGGCGAATGGATGCGCTTGACCGAATTTGGCGTGGTCATGGAGCACGACGCCCTGGCCGGTCACGTGGCGCGCGTGATCTGCGAGCTGCCGCCCGGCGACGCGCGTGTGCTGCGCAGCTACTACTGCGATCCGATCTCGTCGGCCCGCGCAGCCGCCGCCTGCGGCGTCGCCAATGAACTGGTCAAGACCCGTCTGTACCGGGCGCGCAGGCGCCTGCGCCGGCGGTTGTCCCTGGTGCTCGACCTGCTCCCGTGGGTCGAGCGTTGTGCCCCGAGTCTCGTGCAAAAGGAACTGTGATGAAGATGTGGATATCGTGCCTGTTGATCCTGTTTCCGGCGCCGCTGGCCGTTGTTCACGGCCAATCCGCTCCGCCAGCTCGCGCCGTCCCGGCCGAGACGCCGAAGTTGGAGAGTGCTGTCGCCCAACTGCAACAAGCCACGCGTCTGAAGACCGGCCTGCGCGGTTTCAAGGACGAAGCGCGCAAGCTGCGCGAAACCGAGGTGGTTGCCGCCTACCGCGCGGTCCGGCAGCATTGGCCGCAGGCCTATGAACAGTGCGCCGAAGCCGCCTTCCGCGCCGGCGAACTTTTGCGTGCGGGTGCGGACTTCGCCGGCGCGCAGACCGAGTTCGAGTACGTGCGCGCATTGAACGTCGACACGCCGTTCCGATCGCGCGCCGGGCTCGAGATCGGGCATCTGCAGCGCAGATCCAAGCACGCCGAGCCCGCGCTCGATGCCTACCTGGCTGTGGTCGACGATCCCAAGAGCGAGCCTGCGCGCCGCGACGAAGCCGCCCTGTGGGCGGGGCGTTTGTACACCGAACTTGGCAAGCCGAACGAAGCTCGTCGTCAATGGGAAGCCGTCGCGCAGCGTTCCGAAGATTCCATGCAGCGCATCGACGCCTGGGACGAGTTGGCGCTGGCGTTGGTTGACAGCGGTGACCTGGAGGGTGCCGCCGGATGGATCGCGAAAGCGCGCGAGACGTTGGCGGATGCAGCGCTCGAAGAGACCGCGCAGGGCGAACGTGTGCGCGGTGCGCTCGAACGCATGCGCGCGATCCGACGCTTGGAGCGAGCGGTCGCTGCGCGCGACAACAGCGGAGCGACCGATCCGCAGCACTAGAAAAAAATGTTGCCGACGCGCAGGACCCTCTTGCATCGGGGCGGCGCGATGCGCTATCACACAGGCGCGTTGGCGATCCGAAGTGTTCGGATCGCACCTAACGACGCTCTCGACATCAAAAGGCGGTTCCAATCCTCACGGGTTGGGCCGCCTTGTCGCGTGCGTAGCAAGGCGGCCGTCGCGTCGAGGCAATGGCTCGTGCTTGACGCATCCGCGAACTGTGCGATTCGAACGTCGTTGCTGATGGATCTCCACCTGACCCGGCCTTTCACAACGCCGTTGCTTCGACGCGCGATGTTTGAGGACCTGTCCGGCACTGTACTGGAGCGCATAGAAGCTGTGATCCACGCTCCTGCAAATCGGCAATCTGGACGCTTGCCGCGGGTTCGATCTTGCGCGCTAGGTCGCACCTTCGCAGTCCCCGTCCAATCGATGCGAAGGCTGGCCCGCACGTGAGCGGATACGCTCCATGCGGCACCCAGGACGCGCGCTTCCGCACGAGACAACCGAGCCAAACGGACCGGATTGCCGCGAAGGAGAGAGCCGCCGAGCGCGCAACTCGAATTCAGCCGTGTGTCGCCAGCCATGCGCTTTCGCCTACCGAACTCACGACCCAGGATGCTCGGGAGACCTAGCCCAAACGGCACTCTCGATGCGCAGGAGTGGGGATTCAGTTCGCACCGCTCTCCCGCCTTGGCGTCCATGGGCCCGAGATCGCTTCCCGTCCCGAGCCGTTCCCCGCGTCGGCCCCGCCGCCCCCTGCAGGGTCGGGCAGCTTTCTGGGATGGGGTATACTCATGCGGCCCCGGAATTGCACCGCACTCTCTGCCTGAGCGCCGGTTGGGTACCTGTTCGCAGGATGCCCAGACCGAGCAGCGCAGGGTTCCCACGATCGATTCCCCGAACACGAGGGCCTTTCCCATGGCAGCTAGCCGCAAGTTCCTGATCGCCTGTGTCCTGTCCACGATCTTCGAAGGGGGGGGGGCAACTCCTTGCACAAGGGATAGTCGCACCCTCGCTGGTCGAGGCGCCGCTCGGGGCGCAGCCGACCGATGTGGTCGTCACCCCGGACGGTGACTTCGCCGTGGTTCGCTCGACGGCCCCACCGCCTAACCCATTGGGCGTTGTCTCGCTCGATACCGACCATCTCAGCGTCTGGGACTTGCAGCAGCGGACGCGACTGCCGCTTTTTTATCCTACGACTATCCCGCCTGGGCCGGCCCCCGGCCGCGGCGAATTCGCCCTGGGAAGTGAAGTTTCGGACCTCGTCGAGACGACGAACAGTCTCGCCCTCTGCGCAGGCTCAGCGGTGGTCGGCGCGACCCCCACGACGTTCGTCGATGTGCTGAATTTGTCAACAGCCTCGACCGGAAGCGTCAACGTCGTTGCTTCTCTCACCCGAGCCGCGACGTTGGGATCGCAGTTTCCGATGGGGGACGTGAACGATGTCGCAATCACTCCCGACGAGCGCATCGGCATCGTGAATCACCGGAACACCGTTACGTTCATCACCCTGCGGCAGGGGACCCTCCGCAAGGAGGTCGACTTGTCGACAATAGGGGTATCCCCTCCCCTCGAAGTGAGTCCGATGGGGGCGACGGACTCGATCGCCGTCTTTGGGAAAAAAGCCGTGGTGATTTCGACCCGGCGTCAGGCGAATGGAGCGAAATTTCCCTGGGTATTCATCTTTGACTTGACCGGCACCACGGTGGTCAACACCTACGCCGCTCCATTCATCGATCCTTCTTCGGCTGGGCAAATCATGGATTTCACCTCGACCGCGCGGTCGGTCAGGATAACCCCAGACGGGACTCAGGCGGTCCTTTCAGCGGACTACATCGTATCCGCAGTTTCTCTCAGCGCGGTGCCTGGGGCGCCGACGTTCCCGATTGGGTTCCTTGATACGACTGACAAAGACCTGAGGCGTTATTCGACAACTCGTGACTCGCTCGAAGTCACGAATACGCGCGCTGTCACGCTGGCGAATCGGCTTGATACAACCACATCACGCTCATGGTATCGAATTCGAATATTTGAGCTTTCATCCGGCTCGTTCAACCCCGTGTTTGTCAAGGACTCACAGTTCGGCCCGCTTGATGGCGTGGACGACAAGGCGCATGACCTTGCGATTACCCCGGACGGTCTCACGGCGCTTGTAAAAACAGAACTCGCAAACGTGGTTATTCAGAATTTGACCGGGGGAATCAATTACGTGGAGGCCCGATCAGCAGGAAATCCACTCCGTCTCAATCCGGTTGTGCCATCGTTGCCATCGGATTCGGTCGTCATAACTGGAAGCGCAGCTCCGTTCAAGGGAGTCGTCATTGGGACAGCCGTCGACACACTAACCGGTCGCAACAAAGGAATCGTAGACTTCATCTCACTGAGCGGAACGCCGTCGACAGTCACAGTGTCAGAGCTTGACCCGGCCTTTGAGATTCGGCCTATGGACCTGAAAGTCACCCTGGACGCTGGAAAAGTCTGTGTGCGATTCGAGCATCAGGCTGGGCTCGCACCTGGCTCGGGGTTGGGGCAAGCCGTGATACTCTACAACCTGACTGGGACACTTTTCGCACGATTCGCTGCCAGCGGCGACACCTTCCGATTAGACGATATCGAAGTGGGGAATAACTCCGTGATCGGCATCTCCGAATCGTCGCCTACGGCACCGAACCAGCAGGTGGTTGGGCATGTCCAACTCATTAAGTTCTAGGCTCGCCCGGCAGAGTCGACCCTCCTGCCTCTGGAGGATTTCGGTTCGATGGGCAGCTGCGACCCGATCTGTCCTGGAGCCGATTCGGCGCGTTGTTCCATCTCAGACCTTCGTGCAAGCGGTTCTCCTACTGATCGCTCTCACCAGTGGCACCTGGGCCCAGACTAGCACAAGCGTTCCGTGCAGAGAAGCCGTGCTCGGTAGCCTAGCGTACACCACCGGGTTCGGCCGTTGCGTTTCAATTTCAGGTGATCAACTCGCAGTCGGTGGAAACTGCGCGAATTGTGGAACGCCAAACCCAGGAGGGGTTTTCGTCTTCAGTCGAGCCGGAGGGGTGTGGAGCGAAACCGCGGCGCTAAGTCTGCCTCCGGGATATCCGGGTGGGTCCTTTGGGAGGGCCGTCTCACTCGATGACCGAACTCTCGCTGTCGGATGCGCGGTGGACAGCTCAAATGTTGCACTTGGCGGATCTTGCTTCGTCTATGTGAGGATTGGCGCCACATGGACATATCAATCCACGTTGTTTGCGTCCGATGCCGCCAGCGGTGACCTGTTTGGCATGAGCGTGGGCCTGTCAGGGGACACCCTGATGGTCGGCGCTTCGTCGGACGATGACATGGGGACGGATTCTGGTTCTGTTTACGTCTTTAATCGGATTGGCGGAAGTTGGGTGCAACAGGCCAAACTACTGGCGTCGGATGGTACCGCAGGCGATGGCTTTTTCCGCGTCGCTCTAGAGGGAGACACCGCCGTCATCGGAGCAATACTTGACGACGACCTTGGCACCGATTCCGGTTCCGCCTATGTATTCCAGCGCATCGGAGCGACTTGGAGCCAGCGCGCAAAGTTGTTGGCGAACGATGGACAGGCAGGCGACTGGTTTGGGGGATCTGTCGCTATTGATCACGGGGCTGTGCTGGTCGGTGCTACCCGATTGTACTCGACCGGCAGAAGTGAAGGATATTACTATCTTCAGAATGGACCAAACTGGGTCCTGGATACCCATCTTATCCCCGGACCCTACTTACACGGTGGTTCAAACAGTTTAACACCGGTCGCCCTTCACGGAAACTTCGCGGTGATAACGCTCGCAAATTGGAGTACGCTCACTCAATATTCTAACCCAGAGCCTGGCGCAGCGGTTGTTTTTGAACGACTTGGGACCAACTGGGTGGAGACGGCTACTCTTACACGTGATCCCATCCAGTCGTTAGTATATTTTGGAACTTCGGTTGCGATCGCTGATGACACGGTTGTGGTGAGTGCGATCGGCGACTCAGGCTTGCCCGCCCCATTCATCGGTGGTGGCAGCGCGACCGTCTACGTCCTTCGCGACGCACCGCAAATATACTGCACAGCGAAAGTCAATTCCTTGAGTTGCATCCCCGAAATCGGGGTTCGCAACTTGCCGAGTGCGTCAGCAATCAGCGGCTTTCAGGTGTATTGCACTCAAGTACTCAACAACCAAGTGGGCCTGCTGCTCTACGGAACGAGTGGACGGCTCAACTTGCCATTTCAGGGCGGTATCCTGTGCGTCTCACCGCCACTCCACAGGAGCACGCCGGTCAACTCCTATGGTGCACCGAGCCCAGCGCACGACTGCACCGGTCTCTACTCCATCGACATGAGCAGCTTCGCTGCCGGCCTGCTCGGTGGCTTACCCCAGCCTGACTTGCTCTTCTCCGGCGCCGTTGTCCAGTGCCAATGGTGGGGGCGAGACCAGGGATTCACCGCGCCATTCAACACGACCCTTTCCGACGCAGTGGAATACACGGTATGCCCATGAGCGGAATCGCCACAATTCTGCGCTCGACTGGACTGGCTGTCACGATGATAGCAGGCGCGCCTATCGTCCATGCATTTGCTCAAACCTATGCGGTAGACGTCGGTGCGAATACGCTCTTTCCCGTGCCGTCGACGCAGTACTACGCGCACTGCGGTGTTTGCGGACCGCCGCCGATCACGTGGAACGCGGCCAGTGCCAACTCTCAACTGCCGACCGCACTCACGGACGTGCAGGGCGTCTCGAGCGGAGTCACGGTGCGGCATGTGGGGGGGCTTGGGAACTTCGAAGCCAACAACGCAGCTACTGCGGCGGGGTCCGACGATGAACGGTTGATCGATGACGTGCAGAGCGTGGGCTTTGGCGCCAACTCTTCCACATGGACTGTTTCCGGACTGCCTGTCGGCCCCTACAGCGTCGTGATGTATTCGTGGGCCCCCGATAACCCTAGTTTCAAGACCGCGCTGACGGTGACGAACGGCGTGCGTGGCACTCAAGTCTGCGGCGCGCCTATGGCTCCGCCCTACGGGTGGTCCTACGCCGTCAACTACGTTCGGGACCAGGTATGGGGGCAGAACGGCGAAATCAGTTTTTCAGTCGAGGCTTCCACCGGCTTCGGAAGTTTGAATGGGTTCACGATCGAGGCACTCCCTTGCGCAGTGGTTGACAAATACTGCACGGAGAAGCTGAACTCATTGGGTTTCAAGTCTTGATCAACAGTTCGGGTAACTCCAGCGCCTCGGCGCCGAGTGGCTTCGCGATCTTCTGCAACCAAGCACTTAACAACAAGCCAGGACTGCTTCTGTACGGCATGACCGGTCGTACCGAGGTCCCGTTCCAGGGCGGATTCCTCTGCGTGAACCCGCCCGTTCGAAGAACGACGGGCGTCAATTCTGGAGGCACGCCTGCTCCAGCCAACGACTGCAGCGGCACTTTCACCATCGACATGAACTCGTTCGCGGCCGGGCTCCTCGGCGGCACTCCGCACCCCGATCTGCGCTTGCCGGGCACGTCGGTTTGCGTGCAGTGGTGGGGACGCGATCCAGGGTTCGCGCCCCCGAACAATGTTCAGCTCACCAACGCAGCGCAGTACTTCGTCTGCCCCTAACAGCCCACGCCGTAGTACGTGAAGCCCAGGTCGAGCAGCGTCTTGCGGCGATAGATGTTGCGGCCGTCGAAGATCACCGGTTGCTTGAGCAGGCGCTTGACCGCGTCGAAGTCGGGGCGACGGAATTCGTTCCATTCCGTGACCAGGATCAACGCATCGGCGCCGGTCAGCGCGTCCATCGGCTTGTCCGCGTAGGTCACGCGATCACCGAGATGGTTCCGCTTGGCCTCGGCCATCGCTTCGGGATCGTGGGCGACGACCTTGGCTCCAGCGGCGAGCAAGAGATCGATCACCACCACCGCCGGCGCTTCGCGCATGTCGTCGGTGTTCGGCTTGAAGGCCAGACCCCAGACGGCGAAGGTCTTGCCGGCGAGCGCTCCCTTGAAGTGCTTCGAGACCATCTCGAACAGCAACTTCTTCTGGCTCTCGTTGACACTCTCGACTGCCTGCAGGATCTTGAACTGCATGCCGTGCTGCTCGGCGGTGTGGATGACGGCCTTGACGTCCTTGGGGAAGCACGAGCCGCCGTAGCCGACGCCCGAGAATAGGAAGCGCGAGCCGATACGGTCATCCGAGCCGATGCCCTTGCGCACCATGTCGACGTTGGCGCCGACCTTCGAGCACAGGTTCGCGATCTCGTTCATGAAAGAAATACGCGTGGCCAGCATGGCGTTGGCGGCGTACTTGGTCAGCTCGGCCGACTCGATGTCCATCTGCAAGATCGGGTTACCGGTGCGCACGAAGGGCGCGTAGAGCTCCTCCATGACCTCGGCCGCCTTG
>JAYUOR010000342.1:0-1597 GCA_043760765.1 Planctomycetota bacterium
GCCGAGCGGCAGTGCGATCACCGAGTCGGAGTGTTCGTCGATCAATTTGTCGATGCTGCTGACGGCCTCGGTGAAACGGCCCGCATTTACGTGGGCCAGTGCCTGGTCGTAGAGCGCACGTGCGCTCTGCTTGTCGGGAATCGAGAACGGGCGCGACTCGACCACGTTCCCGGGATTCTGCTGCTCCTGAGCGCGCGCTCCAACACCAGCAAATGCCAAGCACATAAGCACGGCAGCAAGACAAGTCGCACTCGATTCGTGCCGGCGTTGCCGTGCGGCAGAGCAGCTCGCCGTTCGTGCCGTCCTGAGTTCCGCTCCGCGCATCGTGGGCCCTTCTAGACCAGCTCCCATCGCTTGCGCAGCACCCATTCGGCGGCGAGCAATCCCAGCACGATCCACAGCGTCGCCCAGCGGTCCCAAATGTCATCGAGGCGCGACGAGATCGGTTCACGCCGCTCTTCGCCGCCGGGGAATTGGGCGAGCAGTTCGTCCAACTTGCAAAGTTCGACCGCCTTGCCGCCGGTCAGTGCGGCGAGTTCGCGCAACAGGCCCGGATCGGGCGAGGGATCCTGGTTTTCGAGGCTCGGCAGGGCGACCTCGAAGTCCGCCGAAGCGACGCGCGTGCCGCCGCCCTCGATCCACACGCGGTAGGAGCCCAGACGCTCGGCATCGAGTGTCGATCGATAGATACCGGGCCGACCCGGCACCATCGGCAATTCCAGGCGTGTTTCTCGGCCATCGGGATCGCTCCAGGCGGCTTCCTGCAGCGGTGCGCTCGACGGACGGAAGTCCTCGTCGAGCACGCGCGCTTCGACCACTGCGCGTTCGCCGAGCGTGTAACTCGTGCGCGCAACCTCGATGCGGTAACGGCGATCGCCGCTCTTGAGCCGGCCGAGCGCCAGCCAGCGGATCGCGTTGCGCCAAAAACGCTCGTGGTAGGTGTCGCCGTAGTGGAAGCGCCAGCGCCACGATTCGTCGAAGCCGACGAACAGCGTACGTCCCGACGGAAAGTAGCCAGCGACGAGCAGCGGATAGCGGCCCGAAGAGTTCTCGAGCGTCGGGTGGCGCAGCAAGACTTGCGTGCCCGGTTTTGCGCGCGAGATCGGCGCGAACCAGTACATGCCCGACAATCCCGACGGGTCCTCCCACAATTTGCGGTTCAACGCCGCGTCGGGCAGCAGGCGCACGACTTCGTGGGGCACCAGCGGATCTTCCAGGCGCGGCTGCCAGGGCGTGCGCGCCATCGACAAGGCGTTTTCATCGGAGGCATCGACGGCCACGGGCAGCAGTTCTTCGAGCGGCGTGCGCAGGAATGCGCGCGGGTTGTCGTGCTCGCCGGCGAGGAACAACAGGCCGCCGCCGCGTTCGACGAATTCGCGCAGGCTCTTCATGAACTCGTCGGCGCGCGCGGGGTCGGCTGAAATCGTATACGGGTTTACGTCGCCCAGAATGACGACGTCGTAGTTCGCCAGCAGTTCCTTGCGCTCGGTGGGCACACGCGTCAACGGCGTCAGTCCGCGCGAGGTTTCCTGGGGAAAATCAGGCGCCGCCGACATCAGCATGCAGCTGAGTTCGAGCTTTTCGTCCGAGCGCTTGA
>JAYUOR010000343.1:0-1596 GCA_043760765.1 Planctomycetota bacterium
GCGGCTATCATGGGTTCGAATCTGTCATCTCCTATCGACCTGGAGAACCGGGATGGCACGCACATCTACTTCGTGATTGCAGACGGCTACGCCTGGACACGGGTCCCGGTAGATCACGATAGCGCTGGTGTCCATCGGGTGCGTCTGCAAGCGGGTGGTCGGGTGGTGGTAACCATTCCTCCTCAAACCCGAACGCCAGATGGCGCGCGCCTCCGATTCGATCGTCAACCTCTCGAGCCATCCGGGCTCGCAGCAGTTTGCGCCGACGCGCCCGCGATCTCCGGGCGTGCAACGATCGTCAGCGGGCTTCGTGCCGGAGACTGGCGGGCGCGCGTGGAGATCGGGGACCCCGGAACCGGCGCACTCGTGCTCGGTGAGACGCCATTCTCGATTGTGGCTGGCGGAACGACCGAAGTCACGATCGACTTTTCGAAGCAATCGCCCTCGACTCAGCTTCTCAACTTGTCGGGACTATTGATTCTCCCCGCCGATCAGGGCGTGCCCGAAAGCGAGTTCATCGTCAGGGCGCTTGAGTCCTGGAACGCTCGATATGCTCGTCCGACAACGGGGCAGTTGCAGGGTCTGGAACGAACGGCGGAACCTGGGAACGTGCTGAAGTGGGACTTCGGCTTGGCCCAGCCAGGGCCGTATCGTCTGGAATTGCCGGCACTCCAGTTCGGTAAGCTGCTACATCTTGACGCGGCTTTCGCCGGAATCGAGGTGATCGATCTGTCCAACATAGAGGAATTCAGCATCCAGGTGACGGATCGCGACACAGGTCTTGATGTGGGAGTGGGCAATTTTGTTTGTAGCCGGCCAGGAGCCGCGGAAGACGCCGTCCGAGCGCTTGTATTCTCTGTCTCGCCCGACAAGGCTACCGAACCTGTGAAGGTGCACGTGCGCCCAGGAAGGTACACGTTTGCGATCACCGATACGCAGGGCAACAAGATGGAGGCGACTGCGGACTTGCTCTCTGGCCAGGGCACCGTCCCCCTCATTGTCGAAAGAAAGCGGACTCAACGAGCGGAGATCACCTGCATATTGGAGTGTGCCGGCGTCAAGTGGCCCGTCGGAATCGAATGGTGGAACCGAGTCCGCATTTCGACCTTTGATGGACAAATCATCAAGCCGACCATGTTCAGACCCACGTCGACTGGAATGGCGCAAGCGTATGCACGGTGCACTTTCGTGATCGATGTCGCGGCGGATGTTCGTCTTGAATTTCCCCTCTTAGACGACTTCAACTCTATCGAGCCAATTTCTGTCACCACGGACCCGATTGCCCCTACGGTGATACCAGTGCCGTTGGCACAAGCATTCTAGTCACGCCACTGCATCAAGGGGGAACGGCAGCGGGACAAGGCTTGAGTTCGAGTTCATCGCACGGGCACTTCGCATGGGGTGGGCCTTTTGCTGGGCCCTACGAGAGTGGCGGCAGCTGTGCCGCGCGGACGTACGCGTACTTGTAGAAGAACAACCCGGCGAGGATCGACACCGCCGCCGCCGCATGCAGTCCCGGCGCAATCCCAGCGACTCGCTGCAGCATCGAAAACGCCAGCAACGCCACCGGCAACACAGTCCCGAGCACCATCCCGA
>JAYUOR010000344.1:0-3956 GCA_043760765.1 Planctomycetota bacterium
CGAGATCGCCGGTGCCGCTGTTGCGGGGGTCGCCATTTTACCAATCGAATGCAATTTCTAGCCGTTGCTCTTCCTCTCTGGACGTGGTATGCAGATTAATTCACGTCGAGATCGTGAACGTCGGAGGCTCGGATTCCCAGAGCACTTTCAGCGTCACGACGACCCATGCGGAGGTGGTCCATGCGACCGAGCGCCCTTCTGATCGGACTTCTACTATTGCTCTCCTCTGTTGGCTTGAGATTCGCCGATGCCGCGAACGATCGTTGCTGCCAACCCGGCACCGAGGGTTCTCCCGCCGACGTGCCGGGTTGTAGATACGCGTGTACGACTACCCCGTCCTGCTCGGGCCAGTATGCGTACTTTTGGAATCCGGGCGTCTGCATCGTGACGGAAAACAAGAACTGCTTTTTTGAGGGAATTCTGCAGACGGTGGTACTTACTAGGTATCGATGCATGCAGCACGAGTGCCTGTACTGCTCAAGCTGCGTGTGGAATCCGATTACGGAACAGTGGGATGATCTGTGGGGAGGGAAGTGCGCGTGGGACAATGTGGGTACTAACACTGTGAACATGCCAGACTGCCTTGGTGACGGCTGCTAGTCAAACTACCGAACGGTGCGACTGACACCGACAGGAGAGGAGAATTGCGAATGCGTCTAAGTTCGCGTTTCGCCTCGGGTTCGTGCCTTCTACTTCTCGCCGTCGGACTTGGTCGGGTGCCTCTTGTTGAGGGGGCGCCCGACCGTGATGAATCAAGTCTTCTCCGGATTGCGCAGGCCTCGTTTGCCGGTGTCATTGATCGAATCGATCGCTGCTCATTTCGCTATCGCCTCCTGCCTGAAATCGGGGAACTCTCCGTCGGTGATGCCCTGTCACAACTGCACTCGGTTTTCAAAGGCGCCGAGCTTCAAGAAGCTGTTCAACAACTCACCTCCCAGTGGACGGATGCACAATGGAATGCTGCCGTCGTCGCGGCGCGTGCCGCGTGGCAGGAGGTGCGCCCGCGCGAACTATCCGAATTCGTTCGAGCTGTCCAGCGGTATGGTAATACGTACCTTGATATAGATGAGGGGTTGCTCGCCTACCGAATCGAGCGCCCGACTTCTGGCCGTCTATTCCAGTCGCCCGCGATCAATATCACGTGGTTCACGCTGCGAAAGGAAGTACTAATACCGGCTGGCACCATCGATCCGGGCGATAGGCCTAACGCGCGCTACTTTCTTATGCCGACAGCAATAGCGATGCCCGCGATGCACGCTCAGGGCAGCGTGAAGGTGCAAGACCAGACCCCAGACAATGCTACGATTAGCATTCAACGAAATACCGAGGAGCACCGATATATTGTGCATCGAGCACTTCGCTGGTTGCCGAGTGAGTCGTCGCTTCATGTGGGGGGCGTCTTGATCCGAACGTCAGTATTCCAATGGATGTCGGTTGATGGGGTCGGCGCTTTCCCAGCAGCGATTGCAACAGTGGATCGCGTTGGCGATGCATACTCGTTTCGTCTGGCATGCTTCCGAGATCCAACAACGGCGGCTCAGTCCGCCCTAGATCAGTTTTCCGTTCCCAGTGGTACTAGAGTGGTAGATGAGCGTCGCAGTCCTAGATATGTTAAGCCATTGCGAGCCGCGTCCGACTTGGAGGACGACTGGGCGAAGTATATTCGTCTCGGCGAGGATCTGCCGATTCCGGCGAGTGTTTCCGATTTGCTGAAACCACCGCCAGGACAGGCAGTTCCCACAGTCTCCGGAAGGTAGGAACAGGTGCGATCGCGTGCCATCTCTGCGCTGACAATCGGCGGTCTCGCTACGTTGGCAATTCTACTCGGACTCTCCTCACCAAACCGTTCGCTTTCGCTAGCTGTTTCCGAGTACTCACACGATTTCGGGATCGTGCGTTCCTCACAACTGCTCCGTCACACGTTCGTCGTGAGCAATGAATCCGATCGACCGTGGCACGTCGAACGAGTCGTATCGTCGTGTGGTTGCACCGAAGCGGTCGCTACGCCGCTAGAAGTCGCACCTGGGGCCGATTTGCGAATATCACTCTCATTGAATCCGGAAGGCCGGAAGGGGCGATTTGATGTGCGCGCAACTTGTTTGCTTGCCAACCTAGATCCAATCAAATGCCGCGTTGGTTGTGACGTACAGCTACCGTTCGCCGCCGTGCCATCTTTACTCTATCTCGGGAGTATCGTCCAAGGTAGGGAGACTACTGCCCAGGTCCTGATCGAGTTGAATGAACATTTCGAAATCTCGTCCGTTGACGCGACGCCGCACGACGAGATCGGCGTCAGACGCGAAAAGTGGAAGGGACGGGATATTCTAGTCATTTCAGTGACTCCCCACCAATTGGGTCGCCTGTCACCTCACCATGCCGTTCGGGTGACTTGCAGCAACGGTGAGCAGATCCTTGTTCCTATTCTCGCATACGTGAGCGCGGCGATTGTCGCTGTGCCATCAACCCTGATTGTTTCGGCCGATGAACCAATGGTGGACTACGTGTCGCTGTTGCCAGTCGATCCGTCGACCGATTCGGATATTAGAGTCATACGCGCCAGTTTTACTGAGGACCTCGTGAGCGCCGCCTTCAATACTGGGCCGGCGCAATCGCGCCCGGTGTATGCACTGCGAGCGGTACCTGGTGCTCGGATTTCTGCCGGAGCGTGTACGTTCACTGTCCAATCCGGGAGCGACGCCCAGTTCGACATCAAGGTCCCCGTGCTTGTGCTTCGGCGTTGATTATCATAACGATGCGACGTTCTCATTGGATTTTCGCAGCTGCGATTGCGGGTGTTATTGCGCTGAGTGTTTCGCTCTCCCGTGAAACGAGTCGCGAAGTAGCAGAAGATTGGATAGCTCCTGTCAATGGGTCGCGCATGAGCACCGGCGGTCTGGGCGTTCCCAATAACCATGGGGCACAAAGTGCCCATTCAGGCGCGCCCAATTCGAGCGTGACTGATGAGGTTGCGCCCATCAACCGGGGCGCAGTCTCGGATCTTCGCGGCATCGTAAGATGGACCAGTGGAGTCCCGATTGCTGGCGCCGAAGCTGTCCTGCGCGGTGTCGGTGAAAGGACACAGCGGCTCGCCGAAGCGGTAACGGATTCTGGAGGTCGGTTTCATCTCATCTGCGACGCAGGGGTTCCCTATGAGGTATTTGTACGGCTTCCGCTCACACATGCCGCTCGGATAATCGGACCCGTAGTCGCGCCGATTGAAATCGTCGCAGAGTTTGTGCCGTCTACGAGCCAGCTTTCGGTCCGCGTCACAGGTGAGCGCCCGATCGGTTTGGACGCAGTCATTACAGTGGAACTGGTCCTGGCTCCTCCGGGTCGAAAGAGCGAGGTTGTCGCAGTCGAGAAGACAACAGTCGGGCAGATCCTTGAATTCACAGGCTTGCAGCCGGGGCGCTATTCTGTCATTGCTCGTGGTGATGGCTTGGGGCGCGTGGCGACTTGTATTGGCGTCAACACAAGAACTGAATTGCAGGTGACTCTAGGTGCCGCGTGCGAGTTCACCGGTATCGTTCAGGATGCAAGTACCTCACTTCCCCTAGCGGACTGCCGCATACAGGCGATCGGTTCGCTCGTCGCGCCCCAAGTGACCGGCCAAAGGGGCGATTTCAAGATGACTCTTCCGACCTCGGGCGGCGTATCGCTCACCTTCGCAAGGACTGGATACTCGTACTACTCTCAAGAGGTTACGTGCGGTGGGCTTCCGCTCATCGTCCGCCTCGTACCAAGCCGTTCCGTAACCGTCACGGTAGAAGGGCCTATGTCACTGACGTCGGGGCGAGCGACTATTAGAATCGAAGTTGTTCGCGATCCAACTGATCTTAGTGCTCAGGAGCCCGCACGATCCCAGCTCGTTCCCGAAGATGGCCGAGTGGTGTTCCGGGATCTCATGAGGGGGCGAACCTACCAAGTTGCCGTGTCGAGCGATGAACCGTGCCTAT
>JAYUOR010000345.1:0-3948 GCA_043760765.1 Planctomycetota bacterium
CCCGCCACCGCAGTGACCGTCGCAGTGGACGAGGCGGACGGAACGGCAGGAGCAGCGGATGCGGAGGTCTGCGTGGACGCAACGGCCCCCGGCGCGGCAGCCAAAGTCGGCGCAGGCGGCTCGACCTTGGACATGGCCTGGGGGGGGACGGGCTCGCTCGCTGCGGGCGCCGGTTGGCCTGCGCGCTCGTCCGTGACGCAAGCGATCAGCAGCAAGGGAAGGAACGGGACGAAGGAGAGCTTCATGCGGAAGGGTGTCACTGAACGTAGGGTGGAAACCAGGGCCGAGTCCAAGGGCGTGTGCCGAGACTTTGGCGGGAGATAGGTTACGGCCTAGGGCGGAGAATGGTAGTCAATCGACCGTCGGGGTCGTTTTGCTTCAGAAGGCGCGGTCGAGAGGCGCTGCGGCCGGCCGTTCTCCGAAGGGTCGAGGTCCCGATGTCGCGCCTTGCGCGGCCCCTTGCACCGGATTCGAGCCTAGGTGCCTCTGGGCGTTCGACTGCTAGGCTAGCGCGGCGGGCCCATGCGGCCCGCAACTAGGCATGCATTACGCGCCGCGAACGATCGCGCTCGTCACCGAGCTGTTCCACCCGCCGATTCACCCGGATCCGGCACCGGTGCAGCGCGTTCACAACCAACTTTTCCAGACCGGAAATCCCCCCTACCAGGGATTCGTTGTCACGCCCCAGGGCGCGGTGCTGTCGAACCCGACGACGCGGCCCGGTGCCTCGTCGATGGCCGCATTCCTGAGCGACCGATTCCAGTTCCGCGAGGAGTTCTCCAGCTTGACGGTGGAGGAATTCGCTCTGCGCGCGCGCTTCGTGACCGAACTCGTCGCGAAGCAGACCGGAGTCCAGGTATTCACGATGCAGCAGGTGACCGTGCGCACGCTGGTCAACCCACGCTACTTCAAGGACAGTCGCACGTTTCTGAAGCAGGGATTGCTCGGCCTCGAAGGCGAGACCGACGACTTCGGCCGCGAGCCGCAACTTTTCGGTTTGCGCGTGGTCTTCCCCGCGCAGGAATCCGCGCCGCAGTCCTACGCGCTGCGCATCGAGAGCTACCACGCGGATGCGCGCGACGTGTACATCGAGAATCAGGCCAGTTTCCCGCCGATCCTGGTCGCGCGCGGCTTGGGCACGATCGAAAAGAACATCCTCGAGGCCTATCAATTCCTGGTCGAACGCGCGCTGCGCTTCGTCAGCCGCTTCGACGCGAAAATCTAGCCGCGAAGCGGCGATTGCCCGCCGCTGGGACGGCGCAGACTCAAGGCTTGCCGCCCGCGGCTCCGATAGCGCACGATTCGCTGCTCCACTGCTCGATGACTTCAACGACCGAACGTTCTTCCGCGCGCCCGCTGCTGGCCTTCTTCGGCCACCACAAGTGCGCCAGCACCTGGATCCACAGCATCCTGGATTGGGCCTGCGCCGACGCGGGCTGGAAGCTCGCCTATCTGTACGACGAGAAGCCCTTCGGCAACGATCTCGCCGGCTACGTGAAGCGCGAGGGCATCGACTTCGTCTCGTATGTCAATGCCAACGCGAAGTTCGTGAATCTGCAGGATTTCCGCGGCTTTCACGTCGTTCGCGATCCGCGCGACCTGGTCGTGTCGGCCTACTTCAGCCACCGCAACTCGCATCCGACCGACGACTGGCCGGAGTTGCCGGCGCACCGCGAAAAACTGAACAGCGTGTCCAAGGAGGAGGGCCTGTACCTCGAGATGGAGTTCAACCGGCCGGTGCTCGAGGAGATGTACAACTGGAACTACGCCCAGGAGCACGTCCTCGAACTTCGTCAGGAAGAATTCACGCCCGATCCCTATCGGGGTTTCCTGAATGTGTTCGGATTCCTGGGCGTGCTCGACGAAGACAACTTCGCCAAGCGCCGGCAATTGCCGTACTTGATGCGCGCGGCGAACAACATCTGGTGGCGGCAGGGAAAACTGCCTTGGCGGCGAGCGTTGGACAAGATCCCCGCGGAGCGCCTGCTCGGCATCGTGCACAACAACCGCTTCTCCAATTTCGCCGGCGGCCGCAAGAAAGGCCAGGCGGACGAGAAGAGTCACTACCGCAAGGGCGAAGCGGGCGACTGGGTCAATCAATTCACACCCGAGCATGTCGCGCGCTTCAAGGAACTGTACGGCGATTTGGTCGTGAAACTTGGCTACGAGTCGTCGCCGCAATGGTCGCTCAAGCAGCACACCGTGCTCGGCGTGCGCTGACTAGCGGCCCAATTTCGCACGGACTTTTTCGACGCATTGGCTGCGCTCGTCGGGTTGGAGCAGCCCTCGCCAGACGAAGGCCGCGACGGCGACGAAGACCAGCGCCTTCAGGCCGGTCATCTGCGTGAACGTCGTCGCGTTGCCTCGCGTCAGCGCGTCGTCGATCCACAAGGTCGCGCCCATGACGGCGAGCACGAGCACGAGCATCGCGGCCATGCGGCCGTGCTCGAAGCGCGCGCCGACGAGCTTGCCCGCGAGAACCTGGCCGAGCACGCCGAGGACCATGAAGGTCAAGAGCGTCGCGATCGCAGCGCCGACGAAACCTTGGTTGGGAATCAACACGAAATTCAGGCCGAAATTGACGGCCACCGCGAGCAGATTCAGCCACAACATCGGCCAGGTGCGCTTGGCGATGAACATAGGCACCTGACTCAAGCCGTTGAGCAGGAAGAAGACGTAGCCGGCAGCGACCCAGGGCACGACGCGGTAGCCCAGCAGGTATTCCGGATGCTTCGGACTCGAGAGCAGGTGCACGAATTCACGGCCGAACAGGATCAAGGCGATGCTGGCCACCCCGACCGCGTAAAGCGCCCAGGTACTGACCCGCCTGACCAGCTCCGAGCGCTGCTGTGGATCCTTGACGGAAAAAATCCACGGTTGCCAGATCTGCATGATCGAACTGACGAGCACGAGTTGCACGATCCAACCGACCTGGTAGCCCAGGCTGTAGATGCCGATCCAGCCCATGGCTTCGTTGTCTGGGCCAAGCTGGCGCAGCAGCAAACGATCGCCTTGGTTGAGGGCCATCTGACATAGCCCGACCAACACCAGCGGTGCCGAGTACTTGAGCATCGGAGTCAGCACGCGCCACGAAAACGCGAGTCCCACCCGCGCGAGCACCCATCCGGTCAGACACAGGTTGATGAGCAGCTCGCCGATCAGCGTGGCCAGCAGGAAACCGATCACGCCTGAGTCGAAGCCGACGAGGAAAAGTACCTTGAGCCCCATCTCCAGCGTCGACTTCGAAACGCGCAGGGTCGTGATCAGACCCGAGCGCTGCTGGATCTGCAGGTAGCGAAAAGCCGCTTCGCTGCACAAGGCCAGGGGAATCGTCGCAAGGACGACAATCAGGCACGCCGTCAAATCGTCGCCGGCCAGTAACTTGTCCGAGGTGTCGAAAAGAAAGTGCGTGAGCGCTGCGCGGAACACGAAACCAATCGCGACGAGCGTCCATGAAACAACCGACAAAAACAACACGGCCGAACTGATCACCGCGCGGCGATCGCGCTCGTCCTTCTGGTCGAGATAGAAGCGCACGACCGCCGCCAACAGGTTCGTGCCGCTGATCTGGACCAACGCCGTGAACAACAGGTCGCAAATGCCCGCGACGCCGTACTGCGCTTCGTTGAGCCGGTTCGTGTACAGCCGCGTCAGCGCCAGCGCCAGGAAACGCTGCAGCACCGGTGCGATGCTGTAGACGAGACTGTGCTTGGCCAGGCTCGCGACCGAGGCTTCCTTGGGCGCATCTTGTGTGGGGCTGGACACTGGAGGGCTACTTGACCCCGCCATCGGACGGGAATCCACTCCCGCTGGAGCGCGCGCACGATTGCGCGCGGCAGCAACGGACTCTGCGGGCCCTCAATCCGAGCGCGCGGAAGCCGTCGAGCGCACCGGCGGACGCGGGCCGGCGGCCTTCGAGAGCACGGCCTCCATCTGCCGAGCTTTCGC
>JAYUOR010000346.1:0-10518 GCA_043760765.1 Planctomycetota bacterium
CGACGCAGGCAACCTGCATGGTTTCCGAGGAGGCGCAACGCAGCCAGCGGCGGCGGGGGCCGGCGCAATGGATCTGTTATTCCGTGACAGAGCCTTAGCTACTCGAATCTCAGCGCGCGAATCGGGTCCATCAGCGCCGCCCGGCGCGCCGGGTAGATGCCCGAGAGGATCGCGACCGCAACCGAGATCGAAAGCGCCAGCGCGAACGACGACCAGGCGACAACCGCCTGCCAGCCGGCCATGTGCACCAAGGCCCAGATCGCGCCGAGGCCGAACAGGCAGCCGAATAGACCGCCGACGACACCGATCGCCGCGGTCTCGGTCAGGAACTGAAGCAGGATGTCGCTGCGCCGAGCGCCCATCGCGCGGCGGATGCCGATCTCCTTGGTGCGCTCGGTGATCGTCGCCAACATGATGTTGGCGATGCCGATGCCACCGACGAGCAGCGAGATCGCGGCGATCAGCACCATCACGACGTTGAATACGGCCTGGGTCTGTTCCTTCTGCCGCAGCAGCTCCAACGGCACGACGATCTCGTAGTCCTTCTTTTCGTGGAAGCGCGCGAGGATCGCGCCGACCACGCGCGAGGTAGGGCCGACCGCATCAGCGTTCTCGGCGCGAACGACCATCTGGTCGAGTTCGACTTCCGAACGTTCTTCGCTGCCACCCCGGCGCAGGATCGTCACCGTCCCGAAGTCGCGCATCGACGTCGAATACGGGATGTAGACCTCCTGGTGCTGGCCGTCGATCGCCAACGCCTTCTTGGTGTGCGACGAAAAGCGCGCGTCGTCGAGCACGCCGATGATCTTGAACGGTTCATTCCCGATGCGCACGGAGAGCCCCAGCGGATCGGCCAGTGTCTCGAGTTCGCGCACGAGACTCGGACGCACGATGCAAACCTTCGTGCCCTCGGCCTCGTCGATCTCGTTGAACGCACGGCCCTGGCGCACCACCAGTCCGAAAGTCCGCAGGTGCTCAGGCTCGACGCCGAGCACCGAGCAGTCGATACCGTGGCTTTGGTACCACAGGCGCTGGCGCACGGCGTTCACGGGCAGGATGCGCTCGACACCCGGGCAAGTCTTCTCGACGACTTCGCGGTCCTTGAACGTCAATCCGTAGTGGTCGATCCAACGCCGGTTCGTGGTCTTGGGCTTGGATTCATCGGGCGGTTTGACCGAGTTCACGATGATGTTCTGAACGCCTAGTTCCGAGATCCGCGCGAGAATCTCGGCGCGCGCGCCTGCGCCGACGGCCAGCATCGCGATCACGCTGCCGACCCCGAAGATCATGCCCAGCATGGTCAGGAACGAACGCAGTTTGTTGCGGCGCAAGTTGCGCACGCCGAGCATGAAAACCTCGCCCAGGCCGGTCAGTGTCGAAGTCAAGCGAGGACCCTCTCGCGCTCTTGTTCGCCAAGACAACCGTCTTTCATCTCGACGACGCGCGGCAGGCGCCCGGCGATCTCGGGGTTGTGCGTGACCATGATCAACGTGCGGCCGCTCGAATGCAGCTCGTAGAAGAGCCGTAGCACCTCCTCGCCGTTCTTCGAATCGAGGTTGCCGGTCGGCTCGTCGGTGAGCAGCAGCGCGGGTTCGGTCACGAGCGCGCGAGCGATCGCAACGCGCTGACATTCCCCGCCCGACAACTGGGCGGGTTGATGGCCGATGCGCTTCGAAAGACCCACCGATTCGATCACCGCCAGAGCGCGTTCGCGCCGCTCGCGCCGCGGCATGCGCGCGTAGAATAGCGGAACTTCGACGTTTTCGAGCACACTGAACTGCGCGATCAGGTTGAAGGACTGGAACACGAACCCGATGCTCTTGTTGCGCACCCTGGAGAGCCGGTCGTCGTCCAGCACGGAAACATCCTCGCCGTCGAGCACGTAGCGGCCGCGCGTCGGCTTGTCGAGACAGCCGAGAATGTTCATCAAGGTCGTCTTGCCCGATCCCGACGCGCCGACGATGCCGACGAATTCACCTCGCTCGATCCTGAGATCGACATGCTTCAGGACCGTCAGGACGCCGTCGCCGGACGCGTAGTCCTTCTCGACTCCGTTCAGCTCGACGATCGTGTCGGTCACGGAATCAGTTGCTCGAGGCGCCCGGTGAGGAGAGTACGGCGCTCGGCTCCGACGGCTTGCCCGCGGGTCCCGCGGACGGTTCCTGGCTGGACTCCGCTCCGGCCCCGCTCTGGCGCGGATCGTAGAGCAGCACGCGCTCGCCCTCGGAGAGTCCCTTCACGACGTTCACCAGGTAGACGTTGTTCTTGCCCAGTTCGATCTCGCGCTTCTCGAAGCCTGTAGCATTGACCACGAACGCGAAGTGCTTGGCGGATTCCGCGAAAGCGGCGTGGATCGGGATCACCAGGCATTCCGGCACGGTCTCGACTTGGATCTCGGCTTTGGCTGTCACGCCTGCGCGCAGGGTCTCTGCGCTGGACTCCAGCGTGATCACGACTTCGAACGACCTGGCGTCGCTTCCATCGGAATTGGCGACCGATGCGATCTCGGTCACCTTGCCCTTCAGCGAACGCCCCTTGAGCGACTCGAGCGAAACATTGACCGCCATGTCCAGTTTCACCTGATCGATGTCGGCTTCGTGCACGCGAACCACGGCTTGCATCTCGCGCAGATCGGGCAAGGTGAACAGCGTGTTGCCCGAGTAGACGTCGTTTCCGACCTTGATCTGCTCGCTCCACCAGCGCTCGCGCGGATCGCCGTAGTGCAGGATGCCGTCGATCGGCGCCAAGATCGTCATCTTCTCGAGCTGCAGCTTCAGCTTTTCCAGGCGTTGAGTCGTCGAACGCACCTGCCTGTCGGCGTTGGTGACGCGCGCCTCGTGTTCTTTCAGGCTGATCTGCGCCTTTTCGCGCGCATTCGTCAGGACGCGCTCGGCATCCTTCATCGCGTTCTCGAGTTCCTTGATCGCCATCGGTTCGGTGTACTTCAAGTACAGCTCGAGGTCCTTGTCGGCGTTCTCCTTGTTGATCTCGGTTTCGCGCAGCTTGATCTTCTCTTCCTCGGCGGTCGTCTTGGTCAGATAGCCTTCGCGTTCGAGTTCGGGCACCTGCCGATAGCGTTCGGTCGCACGGGCAAACTCCGAGCCGGCCTTTTCCGCGGCCAGGCGACTCTTGCGCTCCTCGTTCGGGCCTTCGCCCTGGAGGTGCTTCTCGGTCTTCATCTTCGCCATCGCCAGGGCGAATTCGCCGGCCTCGACCTGCGCATTGCCGTCGCGCCTTTCGATCTCCAATTCGGCGCGCGCGGTCTCGGACTGAGTCTCGAGCACGGTCAAGTCATTCGTGACTTCGTCGAAGCGCTGCTGGACTTCGGTCTTGTCGAATTCGGCGAGCTTGTCACCCTTCGCGACGGCCTTGCCTTCTTCCGCGAGCCAGGTGAGCTTGCCCTGACCCTCGAATTCCGGCTTCACCTCGACCGAGTTCTTGGCCTTGAGGTAGCCGTTCTCTGAAATCGTAATTTCGATCGACTTCTTCGCGACGGTCGCGATGGCTTCCGCGGCGAAGGCCGGCGCGGATCCGGCCTGAGCGCCGGGTCCGAACCAGCGCCAGCCGCCGAGCCCCGCGGCCACAAGCGCGAGCAGGATCAGGATTTTCTTCATTCCTTCCAAACTCCGTGTTCGTCGATGAACAATACACCGAGATCGCGCAGCAGGCCAAGGCGCGCGATCTCGTAGCTGACCTGTTCGGCGATCAGGCTGTTCTTGGCCTCGAGCAGTGATTGCTGAGCTTCGACCACGTCGCGGTTGGAGTTGTCGCCCTTTTCGAAGAGGATCTGCGCGATGCGCACGTTCTTCTCCTGGTCGTGGATCAGCTCCTTCTGGATCTCAACCGACTGCCTGCGCCGCTCGAGTTCCCGGAACTTGCTCTGCACGCTGACGACAAGCTCGTCCTTGAAAAGATCGAAGGAACGCAGCGCCTGTTGATAGCCGATGCGCGCGCTCTTCCAGGCGTTGCGATCGAGCGTGCGATCGACGGGCAGGCTCAGCGTAAGTCCCGCCGAGTACGAGTCGCGATCGAGTTTCTGGCCCGTGAACGCCGAAGCTGCGTCCGCATTGACGTTGTAGCCGGCGTTGAGCGTCAAGTCGGGCAGCAGGCCATTCTTCGAAATGCGCAGCGATCGCGCGGCGTCATCGAGCTGCTCGCGCTCGTTGAGCAGGTCAAGGCGATTTTTCAGCGCGCACTGGATCGCCGAGTTGACGTCGTAGTCGATCCCCACGAATGAAGGCTCTTCCGGCTGCACGTCGACGCGATCGGTGTCGGGCAGGCCGAGAAAGATTCGGAAGCGATCGAGCGAGAGGCGCAGGCCCTCCTCGGCTTCGATCAGAGTGTTCTTGGAGTTGAGCTCGCTGCGTTTCGCGCGCAACAATTCCAACTCAGTCTGGCGTCCGACCTGGAACAGCGCCTCGGCCTTTCGCCGTTCCTCGGCCAGGTTGTCCATATTGCGGCGCTGGTTCTCGACGGTCTGTTTTTGCTGGACGAGGTCGTAATAGCTCGAAGCGACACGAATGGAAAAGTCCTCGCGAAACAGTTCGAAGTCGCGGATCGCATACAGCGCGGAGCGCTCGGCCTGGGTCAGCGCTTCGTTGGCGACCTCCGAGCCAAAACCGCGCAAGATCGGCTGGGTCATGGCGATCGCGACTCCCGCGTCGTAGCCATTCGAGCCGGAGTTGGCGTAGTCCTGGTTTGCGTTGAGCGAAACGTTTCCGCCCCAGGGCAGCTTCTGCTCCACGCCGGCGCTTGCGCCCAGGGCCTGATTCGCCGCCGAGCTGTCCGAATCGGCGAAGGTGTACGAGAGCGCGGCGGTCAGGCGCGGGCCGAACTCGTAGCGTGTTCCAGTCAGACCCAGCGCCGTCAGGTACAGCGATTCCTTGCGCGTCATGTAGTCGCGCCCCGACGTGACGGCGATTCCAAGCGCCTCGTGCAACGACAACACGCGCGGCGCGCGTTCCTGCAAGACCGGCGCGCTCGCAACCGGTTTGTCCGCTTGCGAGGGCGGCGTGACTTCGCCGCTTTGAACCTGCGCCTGCGGTTCGCCCTTGCTTGTCGGCGTCACCACCGTCTCGGGGCGGCGATCGACCGAATCCGCGCTCTTTTCACTCAGGATGTCGGCGACCTCGCGGTCCGCCGCCGATTCGAGTTCATGGGCGCTCTGGCACGCCGCGAGGGCGGTGCAAAGCAGGACTGTGGTGGCAAGCTTCATCGGCGCAGGGAGGACTTTTGATCGGGCGACGACGCACAGGATGGACGACGGCCCACGTATATTGTGCCCGCGAGCCGCGGCTTCGCGGGGTAAGAGCTCTGTCCCCCGCACGCGGCAGGGCCGTTTGCCCCAGAAGTAGCCGCGGACGCCGCACGGGTTTCCCGCACGGCGCCCGCAAATGCTAAGGACGGGAGCCAGGCTCCGTGTCCGGTCTCAGCCGAAGATGCTCTTCTTCTCGCCCTTGCGGACTTCCTTGATGTTGGACCAGATGATCTCGCCGGTCTCGATATTCGAGCACTCGAGCACGAATTGGTACCAGACGTCCTGCTTCTTCTGCAGGCCGCTCTCGAGCGAGCGTCCCTTGGTCTTCTCGATCGACCGCAGCGTGCCGAACAACACGACCTCGGCGCCGAGTTGCTTGCCGAAAGCACGTGCCTGCGCCGGATCAACGCGGCCGGAGCCCTGCTGGAAGCGAACCTGATCGCCAATTTCTTCCTGGCCTTGTTTTGCGGCCACGAAGCGGAAACGGCCGCCCTGCAGGAGCGCCGAACGGATCGAATCCGTGACTCCCTCGGTATCGATGTGTTCGCTGGTGCGGTTGTTGACACCGCCCATCAGCATGATGACGCGCTTGTCCGTGCCCTTCGACGGATTCTCGAGGTAGGCGAGCTGGGGCGCGCTGTTGAGCGACGTCACCATGTTGCTCGCCATCGTCTGTAGATCCGTCGAGCCGAAGTCGATCGTCAAAGTCTCGACCTTGTCGGGATCGTCGTAGCTGACGGTGCTGCAGGCGCTGAAGGCAAGGAGCGGCAGTGCCGCGAGAATGAGTAGTGTGGTTTTCATCGGTTGGATTGTGGCGGTGTGGATCAGTGAACTTCGTCGGGGCTGGTGACCGTGAGCTTCCAGGAAAGCTTCTCGCCGGTCCTCGGCGCCGTGATCGTGATGTAGGTCGAGCCGTTGCCACCGAGAGTGACGGGCTCGAAGACGCGCGTGACGTCGCTGATCCTGAAGCCGTCTTCGTCGAACCAGTCGACGGCCCAGGCGAATCTTTGGGCATTCGAGCGCGTGTTCTTCAGCTCGAACTGCGCGACCTTGCGGCCGTCGACCGTCTTCTCGATCGGATTCTGGATCTGCAGGCTCGCCGCGAGGGTCTTGTTGCCCTCGATACGCTCGATCTCGAGCTTGCCGGCCTGGCCCTTGTAGCTGTTCTGCGAACCGCTCGGCGTCAGCGTGCACGCGCCGAGTGCGAGCACGAGTGCTCCAAGGCAAAGTGTCGGAAGGGCGCTGGATTTGGATGAAGGTCTCATAGGGTTTCTCATGCTGGCTAGTTGGAGGGAGGCGCGCCAGCGGCTGCCCCCGTCGTCGACATTTCTCCCTGTGCAGGGCTTGGATTGGACTGGTCGAGGCGCTTCCCGCCGATCACGTGCGCGTACAGGCGCGGGCCGATCGCACGGGCGAGGATGAACATCGTCTCGCCACGTTCGAATTCGAATTCGCCGAGCACCCGGCTCTCGCCACCGATGGCGGAAAGGCGCAGCGTGTGCGCGCCGGGCGCGACGAAAACGCGCGCGGCCTGCCAGGTGTTCGGCAGAGTCTGCCAGGCGCGCAGATCGGCGTGTTCGGTGACGAGCGTGTAGACCGTTCCGGCGAGGAAGCCGAGCATCTCGTTTTGCTTGCCCAGTTCCTTGGTCAACGCAAGTTTGAGCACGCCGCGCACCGCCGACTTCGCCGCGAGCCAGGCGATGCGGTCTTCGAGGTTCTGCTTGGTCACCTCGAAGACGTTTTCGATCACATCTGTGCGCACGCTCTTCCCAGCGCCTTCGAGGGAAAACTCCAGCGCGTCGATCGCCTGCGGCCGACCAACCAGCCGCGGTACCGACCACTGCAGAATTCCCTCAGGCGTCGGGATCGGCAGCGTGAACTCCTCTTTGAATGGTCCCGCCCCGACTCCGGCGACGAGGATGATCGACGCTGCGCCGTCAGGTTGCACGGCATCCTCGCCGAAGCGTTCCTTCAGCTTCGAGTGCTCTTCGCCGTAGCCGAGCCGCTTGGACAGGCGCAACGCGGCGCGGCCGGCGAGCTCGACGCCGACCTCTTTCTCCAGCATGCGCTGATAATCGATGTACGCGTTGTCCGGCTGACCCTGCATTTCGTACATCAGCGCCGACAGGAAATGCCCCAGGCCTCCGGCGGCGTATTTCTTTTCGTAAAGCGCTTCCTCGCCCTCGAGCAACTTGTTCGCGAGGCGCGCTTCGACGCCGGCGTCCTCCGAAAGGCCCTTGCCGAGATAGGCAAGTCCCAGGCAGGCGTGCAGCATCACGCGCTCGAAGCCCTCGCCCTTGTAACTGGACATGCCCTCGTTGACGACCCAGGTCAGCAGGCCCTCCCCGGCGGCGGTCGGAGAAAGCAGCGAGCGATCCTCGATGTCCTTGACGCTGGCATGCGCGGCTGAAAAGTGACCAAGCGCGCCGTCCCAGTCCCCCGCGGCGAAGGCCACCGAACCCGCCTCGGCTCCGCACAGGAACTCGCTGTCGGTGGTCGAGGGCTTGCCGTAGAGCTTCGCCGCGTCGTCCAAACGCCCGGATTCAAAGGCCGAGTAGGCCTCTGCCGTTCGCTGTGGATAGCTGGCGCAGGCGGACAGGCCGACGATCAGGCCAAGGAGCATGGGGCGGAGGACGGTGAACACGAAGTTGGATGGACGCGCAGGATAGCTCGGCGGGCGAGCGCAAGGCCAAAGGCGCAAACGCCGGGCCAGCACGCCGAAGGAATGGGATTAGGCTCGTGAAGGCTCTGTGCGCAGCTTGGTGGCTGCGGGTGTCCTCTATAAACTGCACGGACTGTACGGAAAAGGACCCTCTGTTGTCCTGGAGACCTGCCTCGAGGGAGGTCCCGCCGCACTTCCAGCCCGGGCTTCGGGCGTCTTCCCCCCCACCGTTTTTCGTCACAAGCCCCGTCAGGCCCCGCCATGCGCCGCACGAGCTACCTGGCCCAGAGCGGCAGCACGGAACCGCGGCCCGTTCCGGCGGAGACGACCGGCGCTGCGAGTGAGAAGTCCCCGGCTCCGACGACGCCGATGATGCGCCAGTTCATGGCTGCGAAGAAGGAAGCGCCGGACGCGCTGCTCTTCTTTCGTATGGGCGACTTCTACGAGATGTTCGGCGAGGACGCGGTGGTCGCCGCGCGCGAACTTGGGATCACGCTGACATCGCGCTCGAAGGGCGACGATGCCCTGCCCATGGCCGGCGTGCCCGTGCGCGCGGTCGACGGTTATCTGCTGCGCCTCGTGCGCAAGGGTTTCAAAGTCGCGATCTGCGAGCAGATGCAGGATCCGCGCGATGCCAAGGGCATCGTCGATCGCGCCATCGTGCGCGTGGTCAGCGCGGGCACACTGACCGAAGAGGAGGCGCTCGACGCGCGCGCCAACAACTATCTGGCCAGCGTTTCCGTCGTCGGCGATCGCGTCGGCCTGGCCTGGGTCGATCTGTCCACCGGGCGCTTGTGCGCGAGCGAATGCGAACTCGCGCGCGCCGGCGACGAACTCGCGCGCATCGCGCCGGCCGAGTTGCTCTGCGCGGCGACGCTCAGCGAGCGCGCGCCCAAGCTCGCCGAAGAGATCGAACGTGTCTTGGGTCCGCGCTGCACCGAGCGCGAGGAGTGGCGCTTCGAACGCGAGGCCATGCGCCGCGCGCTGCAGCGCCATTTCCAGGTCGCGACCCTCGAGGGTTTCGGAATCGAAGACGATTCGGCGATCGTCGCCGCCGCGGGCGCGCTGGTCGAATATCTGCAGGAAACGCAAAAATCGGCCTGCGCGCACGTGCGGCGCATCGAGCGCGTCGACTCGAACGAGTTCTTGGCCCTCGACCGCGCCACGCGCTCGTGCCTGGAACTGGTGGTCACGCAACGCGAAGCGCGCCGCGATGGGACCGTGCTCGACGTGCTCGACATGAGCGTGACGCCGATGGGCGGTCGCATGTTGCGCGAGTGGTTGCTGTCGCCCTTGCGACGCACGGAACCGATCCTGCTGCGCCAGCGCGGCGTCGCCGAATTCGTCGAAAGTCCGTTCCTGCGCGCGGATGTGCGCGAGTTGTTGTCGGGCGTGCTCGATATCGAACGGCTGGTGGCGAAGTTATCGACGGGCCGCGCCAATGCGCGCGACTTGGTGGGGCTCGCGGCGTCGCTCGAACTCGTTCCGAAGCTCGGCGCGAAGCTCGCCAACGTGTACTCGAAAATCCTCGGCGATCTGCTCCTTGCGCTCGATCCGCTCGAGGACGTGGCGCAACTGATTCGCGCGACGCTGGTCGAAGCTCCGCCGCTCGGCCTGCGCGAAGGCGGAATCGTGCGCGCCGGCCGCAGCGCGGAACTCGACGAGCTGCGCGAGATCTCCGGCGCCGGCAAGACCTGGATGGCGCGCTTCCAAGCCGCGGAAATCGCGCGCACGGGCATGAACAACCTGAAGATCGGATTCAATTCGGTCTTCGGCTATTTCATCGAGATCCCGCACGGCCAGACGGATCGCGTGCCCGAGCAGTACATTCGCAAGCAGACCGTCAAGAATGCCGAGCGCTACATCACGCCCGAACTGAAGGAGTTCGAGACCAAGGTGCTGAAGAGCGAAGAACTCGCTTTCGATCTGGAATACAAGCTGTTCGGCGAGCTGCGCGACAAGGTGGCGGCGCACGTGGGCCGGATCCTCGACACCGCCGGCGCGCTGGCGATGATCGACGTGCTCGCGGCGCTGGCGCAGCGCGCGGCGGAGAGCCGCTACTGCGCGCCTGAGATCAATTCGGGCGAGGTGATTCGCATCCTGGACGGCCGCCACCCGGTGATCGAGCGCACGCTGAACGGCGAGACATTCGTGCCCAACGACAGCCTGCTCGACCGCGCTGCGCGCCGCATCACGATCCTGACCGGCCCGAACATGGCTGGAAAGTCGACCTACATCCGCCAGACGGCGTTGATCGTGCTCCTGGCGCAGATCGGATCGTTCGTCCCGGCCCGCGAAGCGAAGATCGGCATCGTCGACCGCATTTTCACGCGCGTGGGCTCGAGCGACGACATCGCGCGCAATCAATCGACGTTCATGGTCGAGATGGTCGAAGTCGCGAACATCCTCAACAATGCGACGGCGCGCTCGCTGGTCGTGCTCGACGAAGTCGGCCGCGGCACGAGCACCTTCGACGGACTCGCGTTGGCCTGGGCGATCGTCGAACACCTTTTCCACAAGGTCGGAGCGCGCGCAATGTTTGCCACGCACTACCACCAGTTGAGCGCGCTTTCGGAAACGCTGGACGGCGTGACCAACC
>JAYUOR010000347.1:0-3938 GCA_043760765.1 Planctomycetota bacterium
GTGGCGGGGGACTTCAGAGTCCAGGGATCCCGCGCGAAGCTCGAACTGCCCCGCGGCTCTGCTTGTCCCGTCCCGTGCACCCTGGTAGCGTCCAGCGAGACCCCTCGAACGCCGCAACGCCAGCGAATCATCGCCGTTGCGCTCGATCCGAAAGGCTCGACTTACGACGGAGCTACGCCACCGTCGGTGCCCATCTCGTACGCACAAGTTTCGAAGAAACCTCCGCCTAACGCCCCATCGCACGCTACGGCGAATCATGCATGATGCTCATGCGCTTCGGTTTCTTTTTTCGGACCTTGTCCGGGGACGGGGCGTGTGTCCCTCACGGAGATAAACAGATGAAGGAATCATGCTTGGGAATGCTCGCTTCGGTGTGCGTCGCCTTCGCCCTATTGATCCCAACTGCCTCTGCGACGCAACAGGGTCCGTTTCAGGCTCAACCCTGGAAGAAGACGTGTGACTTTGGCATCGTGGGTGCTGAGGGCTGCGTTGTCACGGTTGAGATGCGCTTGGACCCGGGGACGAACCTCTGCGGCGAGCTGGCTCAGTATTGTGTCTTGATCAAGGTGGTCTGCCCGATCAACAACCCTCCGGGCGACCCCGGCGATACTTGTAGCGACGAGTTCTGCGGGAGATGCGCGAATACTAACAGGGCGGTGTCTGTCACTTGTGACGGAAAGACGTTCGCGGTCACGCCGAAGAATATGCAGACCTGGGGCTCAACTGCGTCCGACTGTGGAAACGCAGAGGCCACAATTTCGTGATCGCAATGATCAACGCGTGACATTCACTCGAAGGCCCCGACGGAAAACTCTCGGGCACAACCCCGGGAATCCAGGCTGGCGGGGCCTTGCCTCCCAACCCAACTCGTTACGATATCTAGGCTGATGCGATGCTTGAGAGGAAAATCCCGGCTGCTTTTCTTACCGTCCTGCTGCTGCAGTTTCTGCTTGGCTGCAACGATGCTAAGCCCTCGCCGTTGGCCACGCCAGAATTGGCGGCGGGGGTCGCGATCGAGCCCTTGAGGGCGAGTCTCGCTCCCCGGAAATTCGAATATCCACTGGGGAATGTCGTCCTGAACGGAACGCTTGAGTTCGATCAGGCAACCGGCAGCATTGATCTGGACATGGTTCTACTGGTTCGCAACGCGGCCAAGCAGATAGTGGTTAGATACTTCTACAGGCAGCGCACGAACTCCCAAGGCCATGAGCTGATCCAGTTGAACTGCGGGGACCGACCGATGTATGCGATCGAGCCCTACGCGGGCCAACGGTGGATCGACGCTTTCGGAGCAGATGCGATCGGGAATCATGTGGCTTTCGTGCGCATCGATGGCGCCGCGGAGGAGCCGGAGAACTAATCGATGGCACGGCACCCCTGGATATTGCCGGCGACCGTCGTCGCCCTTGCGACGGTGATCGCTTGGAGCGCCAGCCGGGGGTGCCCAGCGGGCCCGAGCGACGTTCCCATCGTGGTGGCCCCTCGCAGTGCGAGCGAGCCGGTCGGCAAGTCGATGCCGCTCAATGTGGCCGATCCCGCACGAAGTGCGGCAACGGAGCCCGGTCCCCTCCAGGCTGCTGGAGATCTCACAATCAGCGTTTCTGACAGTAGCGGCCTGCCATATGCCGCGCTGCGCGTCGCAGCGATGGAGGGCCCACGGATCGTGGGTGTGGATCGCACGAACGCGCACGGTTCCGTTCAGTTCCCCCCAGTTCAAGGTGCAGTCTCGATCTTCGTGATCGGCGGCGAGTTCATCAGGAAGCGTGTGGAACTCTCGCAGGGCCAGGGGCGCCACGCGATCGAGATCGAGCGCGGCCGTTCCTTGGCAGGACGCTTGATTGTCGACGGTGCGGAGCCTGCCGAGAGCGTCCAGCTCGTGCTGGGCTGGAGCGAAGCGTCCGAAGAGCTCGCGCAGCTTCCGGCAGTCCTCGTCAAGTCACTCAACCTGCGCGTCAATGCGGGCCGAGGTGCGGTAGCCTTCTTGACGGACCCATCGGGAGTCTTCGCGCTCGATGACTTGAACCCCGCGTGGAGCGGACGCGTTGAACTGCCCGTTTGGCTGGAAACCGAAGCGGGCGAGCCGGCGTTTGCAATCGCAGCGCCCCGAGACAATCTTGAATTGCGTGCACGATTGCGTCCCGCGATCATCGGGCGAGTCGTCGCAGCCGGATCGCGCGAGCCAGTCTTGAACGCCCACCTCACAGCCACGGTGCGCTGCGAACGTGGAGAGTACACGGATGCGTTCGTGTGCACCGCCGAAGGACGCTTCCGCATCCCCCTGACCTGTGGCGGGTTGACCGGCGCCCAGATTTGGATTCATGCTGGCGAACAGGGTGCCTGCACCCTAGAAGTCGGCCCCGTACCGGATGGCCGGGGAGGCGTCGACCTCGGCGATGTCGAGCTTGGCATCGCACGGCAGGCCGTGCTTCACGTCGTCCGTGAAGAAGGCGAGCCCATTCAGGGTGCATCCATTGGCACAGAAAGCAACACTGCGGTGTGGAGCGCGTCATCGGATGAGGAGGGCTGGCTAGTTACGCCTGTATTGCCTCTCGAAGTCGATCACCTGATCGTCTCGGCGCTCGCGTACCGATCGGCAACGGTAGTGTTGCCGCCGATCGTCCTCTCACCGATCGAGGTCGTGCTGCACCCGATCAATGCGTTCGTCGTCAGAGTGAGTCGTCCAACGGGCGAACGCCTTCGCGGTATCGCGGTGATTATCGAGCCCGAGGACGCGAGCCCCTTCGAGCCGCCTTTTGGCGAACAGGCCGACCCGAAGCAACTCGAACTTGGTGCCACGTTGCCCTTGCGGCGTATCGTGGAGCCGGCGACGGCCAAGCATTCAAAACGATTGCGGTGGGTATTCCGAACGAACCAGGACGGCGAGGTCCTCATTACCGGACTCCGCGCCGGGACGGGCCTTATCATTCATGTCGAAGACGCAGGAGATGCGACAATCGTTGCAGAGCAGCGCGTGGCTATCGGAGGTAGCGGCAGGCAAAGTCTCGACCTAGTCGTCCTTGGGGAGCCGAAGTCGATGGCGGTCCGCGTTCGGGACAACCGGAAAACACCTATTCCGGGTGCTCGAGTACAGCTCAACGGCAACGCACAGTCCTTTGCCATGACCGACAAGCAAGGGGTCGCGACGATCACCGGCCTGTTCGCCGATGTCATCGAACTGTCGATCAGCGCCGAGCGTTACTGCGCGGCAAGGGCTCGCACTGAGCTCGTTGCAGGCACGCAGAACGAGTTTGACGTGCTCCTCGAGCGTGGACGGTCCATCGCGGTCGATGTCTTGGATGCGAACGGTCAACCGGCGCCCGTCGATTGGGTCAATGCGTTCGTTGACGGAGCATCCGTTGGAGTGACAGGACGAATCGGAGTCGGGCGTTTCTCGATTCAAGACGTTCCCGAGCGAGCACTCGTCATCCAATTAATCGTGGGGGGGGCGCGGATCGAGTCGTCGCATGCGGCCGACGAATCCTCAATCGTCGAGAGCTTGCCTGCATCGGGTTCGGTGCGGCTCAGTTTCGATGCCAGCGTCGTGTTCAAGGCGGACTCGCGAATGCTGCAGCTGCGCCGCACTTCCCCGACAGACGTGAGCATCCTGATCCAGGTTCGGCCGGCGGATCTCGCTGGCGAAATGAATGTCCCGATCGTGTTTCCAGGCACATACGAGGTCCGCTGGCTTGACGCAATCGACGATTCGGGGCGGCTCACGACGGGCGTTCCTGGTCGCGTGACGGTCGAGCCTGGCCGCGCGACACCCATCCGCGTGGGACCGTAGTTCGGTTCAGAAAGTGCGGTTGCTGACGTTTATCCCGAAGCGGGGTGGTCGGTTAGCTCCACGGATAGGAAGTCCAAGCCCCTGATCATGCCGTCACGGTAGCACTCCGGAGGGGGATGGGGGCCGCGGAGCGGCCGTTTTCGGCAGGTTTGGT
>JAYUOR010000348.1:0-3933 GCA_043760765.1 Planctomycetota bacterium
CCAGGTAGAACGGCACGCCGACAGTGACCACCTCACCGAAAACCGCGCCAAAACTGTCGTACAGCCGCGCACCGGGCAGATAATCGAGCCCGCGCACGATTGGATCAGAGTTGAGAATCGTGGTCACGACTGTGCCCAGGCTCCCAGCTGCAATTATCAACAAGGGCCACCGGACGCGCAGAATTGGTTTGCTCTTGTTTGGAACGAACAGCAGGTATCCAAGCAGCGCTCCCAAACCTCCGATCGTGTGGCGGTCGATGGCCGGGAGGCCCGGGAAGTCAATCGCGAGGGTGGCCGGAAGTAGCAGGAATGCGCCAAGAAACACCAGGGTGACAGCTACGGGTGGCCGCAGTCGCGCGAAGAAGATAAGCGAAACAGGGATCCAGCCGATCAGGGCGACGTAAGCTAAGGTGTTGTACATTGCTCAACTTCTCGGTACATGCACAAAGGCTCGCTGCGCGGATGGCAGGGCTGGGCAGGTAAAAATCGAGGCTGAGTATGTGCTCGCCACCCGGCTCAAGCCTGGGCGCACGCTTCCACTATCGACTCTGCTTCCAAAGTGTCGATGGAAAATCTCTATGCCGCGCATAACCAGAAGTCCTCTTGCGGGGCTCCGAAGGATCGGTTGAACCATTCTCCCCAGCGACAGCATAGTCAACAGCAGGAATTGCCCTTCGCGTTGTGGCCGTCTAGGTGGCACTGGACACTCTTTCCTTTGATGAACGAACCCGAGCAGCTTAGAGAACATTGCGTTGGCTCACCTGAGGATACAGAGTGAGCACTTCTCCCCATAGCCGACCGGACTGCCGAATCGCAGGGAAGGCCATACCAATGACTCCCTTCGCCACCACCCCCCCTGCAAGCAGCAGGCCCACGATTCAATTGCTCGGCCTCAATCTCCACGCCATCACCGAGCAGCACTGTATCGCCCACATCCTCGAGCACCTCGCTGCCTGCCAGGGCGGCTGGGTCGTGACCCCCAATCTCGATCACCTGCGCCGCCTCGTACGCGAGCGCGACTTCCGCGAACTCTGTTCCCGCGCCGACCTGCGCGTGGCCGACGGCATGCCGCTGATCTGGGCGGCATCGCTTCAGCGCACGCCGCTGCCCGAACGCGTCGCGGGCTCCAACCTGATCTGGAGCGTGAATCGCGCCGCGGCGGAGCATGGCTTGCGCGTCTTCCTGCTCGGCGGCGATTCGGGAACGGATGTGCAGGCGGCGAAAGTGCTGCGCGAGAAATTCCCAACGCTCCAGATCGTCGGCACGCACTGCCCGGCGCCCGGTTTCGAGCGCGATGAAGCGCGCATGGCGGCACTCATCGAAGCGCTTGAGCGCGCCGCGCCACAGATCGTCTTCGTCGCGCTCGGCTCACCCAAGCAAGAGCGCCTGATCGACGAGCTTCGCTCCCGCTGGCCACAAACCTGGTGGCTCGGCGTCGGGATCAGCTTCAGCTTCGTCACCGGCGCTGTGCGCCGCGCGCCGAAGTGGATGCAAACGCTGGGCATCGAGTGGCTGCATCGGCTCGCTCAGGACCCACGGCGACTATTCCGGCGCTACGTGATCGACGGACTACCCTTCGCACTCTACCTGCTGGCCTCAAGCGCCTGGAAAGGGCTCGGCCGCGGCGGCTCCGCGACAACCAAGGACTGACGACGAAGATACGGGGAAGAAGCCCCGCTCAGCGCGCACCCGCCGCCGGCGCCGGCGCCTCGATCTTCGTCCTCGTCGTGACCTCCGCCTCCCATCTCCACGAATCGTTCTCGAGCACGTTCTCCGGCCGCACGCTCTTGGCCTCGGGCTCGATGCGCAGTCTCGTCACACGCATCCGCCGGCTCTCGCTCTCGAGCTTGAACAAGAAGTTCGCAATATTCAGCCGCCCATAACCCCGATCACGACTACTCGGCTTCATCCCATACCGCGTGTCGAGCACGCCCTTGATGTTCTCGGCTTCCGAGGGCGGATCGACGGTGATGTCGCCGATCTGGGCGTCCTTGCCGGCGGCGATCTGGCGGATGTAGGTCGCGGGATCCTTCACGTTTTCCGAAAAACCCTCGCGGTCGATTTGCTTGGACAGCACGGAATATTGACGCGCGAGAGTGCGCAAATCGAGGGCGACAGCGCGGACTTCGGTCTTCAGCGCGGACTCGAGATCCACGCGACGGGTGTGCAGGTTGTAGCCGTAGTAGCCCAGGCCGATCGAGGCGAGCAGCGAGACCACGATGATCCAGCGCGCCAGAGTCATATTGACGAGTGCGTTCTTCATGCTCCTGCTCCCGGGGCTTTGCGCACGATCTTGGACAGATCACAGCGCACCTTGAACGACTCGGTGTAGATGCCCTTGTTGTCGGCCGGGTTGTCGGGCAAGGGCTTGCTGCCGCCCTGGTCCACCTCGACGACCCACGGCTTCTCGCGCAGCGCGCTGATGTAGCGCTCTAAGTTCGAGGTCGCGGTCACGGAGTCGTTGGCGAAAAAAGTGAAATCGACCTGAATTTCGACCTTGTCCGTTCCATTGCTGCGGCCCGGCAGATACTGCGCACTCAGCTTACGGATCGCGACGCGGCCGACCTGCGCCTCGCCGAGTTCGGTCAGCACGTCGAGAGTCATCACCGTGCCCTCGAGCGCCGACTGCGGTTGCGTGACCTCGCCCGTGTTGCCGAGCGCCTTGTCGAGCTTGGCAACCTCGAGACGCAGCAGGCGCTGCTCGTACTTGATCTGCTCAAGCCGCGTGCGTTCGGGATCGATCTCAGGATTGTCCTTGTCGGAAACGCCGAGCTTCTTGCTCGCGGTCCGCACGCCGTCGAGATAGTCCTTGAGCGGCTTAGGCGGCTGCTCGAGGTCGCCACCCTTGCCCGAGGCGGGGTCACCCTGCATGTACAGGTTCGCCCAGCGCCGCCAGTAATCCACGTCGCCGTCGCGCAACTGGCCGAGCTTCGTCTCGAAAATCACGAAGACGGCGAGCAACGTCACGAGCAACAGCGAAGCCACCGCGAGCGGAAGTTCGATGCGCTCGAAAGCACCCGAGTAACGCAACTCCTCGCGGCGCAACGATGCCGGCTGGGCGACCGCGCCAAGTTGACGCAGCGCGGCTCCGTAAGCGACCACGAGCGGACCGACTCCCTCGAGCGGCTGGCCGGAGTCCTCCTCGAAAACATCGAGGGCGTAAATCGGCAGGTCGAGCACCTTGGTGCCGATCAGGTCGGGCAATTCGATACCGCAGACGTAGATCGCATCGATCGGGTTGGTCGTGCGCGCGCCCGAGACCGTGCGGCCGAGTTCGCGGCGGATGCGCGAGACAGCGTGCTCGAGCAGGCGTTGGAGCTCTTCGGGCGAAGTCGGGTTCGCGAGCGTCGCCGCTTTCGGCGCGGGCACGGTCTCGTCGCCTGCGGCAGGCGCAGCGTCGGCGGGTGCGGCTTCCGCTTCAGGCGTGCCGCTGTCGTGCGGCAGCGCACCAATGTGAATCGCGCGCATCGAACGCACGCGTCCCCCATCGACGACCACCACCGCGGTCGAACTCTCGCCGATGTGCACAAGGACCTGTGCATCATTGATATGGCAGATGTCCGCGGTCATGGCCGCGTTGACCATCGCGGAGGCCTCGATTTCGACCTCGAGCGGCTCGATGCCGGCCTTGCTCGCGATCGCGAGCACCTTGGCGATCTCGGCCTTCGGCACGGCAGTGACGAGCAGGTCGCTCTCCCTGTCGTTCTGGTCGCGCGCGCACCAGTCGACCACCACCTCGTCGATCGCCCACTGGGGCAGCTGGCTCTCGACCTCGAACTTCAAGACCTCCTCGATCTTGGCCGGATCGGAGAAGGGCAACTTGATCGTGCGGAAGGCGGCCAAGCCGGAGTCGATCGCCACGCCCACACTGTCGTGCGGAATATTGTGGGTCTTGGCGGCCTCCTTGAGGATGCGCGCCGCCTCCACGACGTG
>JAYUOR010000349.1:0-3932 GCA_043760765.1 Planctomycetota bacterium
GGCTACGGCCCCGGTCAGGATTCGCAGCTCGCGGGCGGCCTGGAATTCCAGGTCTGTCCGTAGGCGAGCTCGTTTGGGCTGAGCCAGCACTGGGCCGCAACCCGTGCCTTGGGCACCCTGGACCTGACGAAAAAAAACTCGCAGCGCCCCGAGCAGGGCGCTGCGCGCTTCACATGGAGGCCAGGGCCGGCGAGCTACGCGCGTGCGCGTCCGCAGCTGGCGCAAAAGCGCGCGTCGGGAGCCATCGCGGCGCCACAGCCGCCACAGAAACCGGCGCCGGAAGAACTCGACTCCATACCCTTGCCGCAGGCCGCGCAGAACTTGCCGGGAGCCACGGTCGCGTTGCAGGACTTACACATGACGCCCGGGGCCACCGGAGCCAGGCTCGTCCCGCCGCGGTTGTCCTGGACCAGCATCTGCGCCATGGCCATGCCGACGCCGAGCCCGGCGCCGCCCATCAGGCCCGCGCTGCCCGCGCCATCGCCCCCACCGCCGCCCTTGGCCATGCCCTCGCCCGCTCCGAGCATCGCCTTGCCGGCAGCGAACTGCTGGTAGTTGCCGACGCCGCCCATCGAGCGCACGTAGGCCGAGTCGGTGTACAGCCGCTTCAGGTTGGCCGCGTCGGTCTCGTCGATCGCGACCACGAAGTTACCCAGGCGCACGATGTCGAGGCCGTAGCTCGCCACGTGCTGGTCCATGCTCTTGAGCACATCGGCTTCGAGCTCTTCGGTGTACGCGCCCGAAGTGACGTCGAGCAGCGGCCACTTGTTCTTGACCACCATTTCCGCGATGCGGTCGCGGATGACCTTGAGCACCTGCTCCTTCATCCACAAGCGCACCTGGTAACTCTCGGCGCGGCCCATGCCGACCAGCACGGTGATCAGCATCTGCGCATCGATGACGCGGAAGCTGAATTCGCCGTGCACCAGGGTCTGCACTGGCACGCCGCTCTTGGGATCCTCGACGTGGCCGATCGGCCCGCCGAACTTGACGCCGACCTGTTCGTTCGTCGAAACGAAGAACACCTCGGCGATGAAGACATTGCCGCCGGTGAAGCTGTCCACGAGGTTGGACAGGAAGGGCAGGTTGGCGGAATCGAGCGTGTGCCGGCCGGGCGGCAGAGTCGCGACCACCTTGCCGTCACGGAAGAAGACGCAGACCTCGTCGGATTCGACGGTCAGCTGCGACTTCATCGGGATCGTGGGGTCGGGGTGCTTCCATACGACGTGGGACTTCGCGTCGTCCGGACGCGCGATCATCATTTCCCCGACGCCGCGCTTGAACCAATCGATCACGCCCATGGGCCTAGCTTTCTCCTGCCGGCAGTCGCCAGCTCTGTCGTTCGCGTTCCTGCGCAAGACTCCCTCGCGGGAGACGGGGCGCCACTACGCAGACGATAGGGATTCCTTCACGGGCTTCAAAGTGCCTTGAACCCGGGGCTGCTCGTCGGCTCGGCTTCGGCCAGGGACAAAGATCGTTGAAGAGCGACCGGGAACCGGCGTAGAACCGCGCCCGGCGCTTACGCGCCAAGCCCAGTGACCGACGCTGTCCCGCCTCCCCCGCCCGAATTTGGCAAGCTGCGCCAGCAGCGCAACTTCCCCTGCCCCAACTGCGGCGCGGAATTGTTCTGGGATCCGGATGCCGACTCGCAAGTTTGCGACCACTGCGATTTCAGGCGCGAGGTCCCCAAGAGCCAGGCCACGATCGTGGAGCGCGCGCTGGAAGACGCCGCGACCGCCGCGCGAGGGTTCGGCACCGACGCGCGCGTCTCGCAGTGCGGGAGTTGCGGAGCCCGCGTCACGTTCGACGATTCGGCGACGTCGACGGACTGCGTGTTCTGCGGCTCGCCCGCGGTTCTCGATCAGGCTGAGCGCCGCAACCCGCTGCGGCCGGAATCGCTGATCCCGCTCGACGTCGGCCGCGAGACAGTGCGTGCGCAGTTTCGCAAATGGACCGCGGGCATGTGGTTTCGGCCGAACGCGCTCAAGCGCGTCGATCAATTCCAGGCGCGCGGCGTCTACGTGCCGTGCTGGACCTTCGATGCAGAAGTCGACTCCGAATGGTCGGCGGATTCCGGTACGTACTACTACGTGACGGTCATGGTCCCGATGACGGTCAACGGCCGCACGACCATGGTCGCACAGCAAGTACGCCACGTGCGCTGGACTCCGGCGCGCGGCCGGCGCCACGATGCCTTCGACGACTTGCTCGTGCCAGCTTCCGGCTTCGTGCGCGGCGACTTGCTGAAAAAACTGGGCGAGTTCGATTCCAGCGCCCTGGTTCCCTATCAGCCCGAGTACTTGGCCGGCTGGCACGCAGAGGAGTACCGCGTCGACCTGAACGATGGTTGGCGCACGGCGCAGAGCGTGATCGAAGCGCAACAATCCACGCGCTGTGGCGGCGACGTTCCCGGCGACACCTACCGCGATCTGCGTGTGGCGAACACGATCCGCGACGTGCGCTGGAAACACATCCTGCTGCCGGTCTGGACCTTGACCTATCGCTGCAACGGAAAACCCTACACCGTCCTGATCCACGGCCAGACCGGAAACCTGCAGGGCGACGCGCCGATCTCGTGGGTGAAGGTGCTGCTGTTTGTGCTCGCCATCGCGTTCTTCCTGCTGATCGTGTTCGCGGCCGCGAATCTCTGAACTCGGTGCTAGTCCGCCGCCGCGTTCGCGCGTCGGCGGCGAACGAAGTGTGAAACCGCCGCCGCCACGAGCAGCGGCAGCGCCAGGCTGAGCGCGGTTCCGCCCCGCGGGCCCGCAAGCGTGCAAAGCCGCGGGCTCGCCCAGACCACGAAAATGCTGGCCAGCACACAGGCGCCGACAATAACGCTGAGATCCTTCAGCCAACCCAGCAGCGATCCGGCGGGTGTGCCAAGCGCGCGCCAGCTCGCGCCGAACAGCGCCGCGCACAATCCCAGCCCGAGATCCAATTGCAGCAGCGAGCAGAGCGAACCGACGACGAGTCCGCAGCAGAGAGCTCGCCAGCGCGCCAGGGCGCACAGCGCCGCGAACGCAAGCCACCACGGAATCCGCCGCGGCAGCCAATATGGTTTGGGGCGATCCTTGCCGCTGTTCGGCGAAAGATCGACGCGCGTGCCTGGCTCGGGTGTGCCGACCGAATCGTGGCGTGCGAGAAAAGCCAGCATTTCCGGAGCGAGTCCGTCCAGCTGGCCGAAGGGTGGCTCGAAGAGCAAAAAATGGCTGGCGTCGAACACGAGCAATCGACTCGCGGGTGCCAATGCATGACTCTCCTCGGCGCACCACAGCGGGACGAGAAAATCTCGCCGCCCGTGGGCGATCAAGAGCGGCGTCTTCAGCGCGGACAGGATTGCGCGCAACGGACGTTGATCGCTCTGCCAGAAGTTCTCGCAAAACGCGCGGCGCGAAGCGCGCTCGCCCAACAGGCCGAAGTGCGGGATCAGTTCCGCCCCCGGCACGAGCAACGCCCAGGAGAGCGCGTATTTGAAGTGCTCGAAGTAGTAGCTCCCGGAGCCCTCCGCCTCTTGCACACCGATCGAGGCAATCAAAGAGAGCGAGCGCACGCGCTCGGGCGCGAGTTGCGCCATGTGCAACGCGACTCCCCCGCCCATCGACCAAGCCGCAACGTGGAATTCGCTCCAGGGCACGCAGGCGAGCGCGCCGTGTGCGTGATCCAGGGTCGAACGCCCGCCCGGCGCGGCAACACTGGCGCCGAAACCCGGCAGATCGAGGGACAGAACCTCGCGTCCACTTGCCGCCAGGCGCGCGGCCAGGTCGGCCAGGTCCGCGGCTTCACCCGGCGAACCGTGCAGCAGCACGACCGGCAGCAGAACTTCGGAGCCGGCAGTCGGGTCGCCGGCAACTACCTTCCAGGCCAAGGCGGCCATGGCGAACGGCGGCGCGGACAGGCTGGTGCGCTCGCTACCTTCGGGCGCGAAACTCGGC
>JAYUOR010000350.1:0-3929 GCA_043760765.1 Planctomycetota bacterium
GCCCATGGACTCCGCTTCGCGCAGGAAGCGGCGTACCGTGCGGTCGCGCATCGCCAGGTTGGGTGGCAGCACCTTGACCGCTACGCGTCGTTCGAGGCCGCGCTGGCGCGCCTCGAAGACGATGCCCATCGCGCCGTGACCGACCTCGCGCAGCACGCGATAGCCCGCCAGCCGCTCGTTCAAGAGCTCGCTGGTGAGTTCGCGGCCGAGCAGGTTCTGGTCGTTCATCCCACGCCCGAGGGCCGCACGGCGCGGTGCACGGCCAGCACGCTGTCGAGGATCGCGGCAAAGTCCTCGAGCTTGATCATGTTGGGACCGTCGGAGGGCGCGCGGTCCGGATCGGGATGCACTTCGAAGAAAAGGCCGTCGACTTCGCCGGTGGCCACGGCCGCGCGCGCCAGGGCTGGGACCTTGGTGCGGTCGCCGCCGGTCGAGCTGCCGAGCGCGCCGGGTTCCTGCACCGAATGGGTCGCGTCAAAGACCACGGGGTGGCCGGTCTTCGCCAGATGCGCGAAGGAGTTCATGTCGACGACCAGACGGCCGTAGCCGAAGCTCGTGCCGCGCTCGCAGACCAGCAGATTGTTGTTGCCCGCGGCTTCACATTTCTTGGTGGCGTTGCCCATGTCCCAGGGCGCGAGGAATTGACCCTTCTTGATGTTGACCGCGCGTCCGGTTTCGGCCGCCGCGATCAGCAGATCCGTCTGACGGCAGAGGAAGGCCGGGATTTGCAAAACGTCGACGACTTCCGCGGCCAGCGCGCATTGCTCGGGCGAGTGCACGTCGGTGACCAGCGGAACTTTCCAGCGCTGTTTCACCTCGGCGAGCAGTTCGAGGCCGCGCTCGATGCCCGGCCCGCGCACGGCACTGGTCGAGGAGCGATTGGCCTTGTCGAAGCTGGCCTTGAAGACCAACGGGACGTTGCGCTCGGCCGCGATCGCGCAAAGTTCGCCGGCTAGGCGGTGGACGAGGTCGGGTGTTTCGAGGACGCAGGGGCCGGCGAACAGGAAGAGTTTGCCGGCGCCGAAGGTCCGTCCTGCGATCTGGACGGTGGGGCGTGAACTGGATGCAGGCGTCGTGGTCATCGGAGCACCATCGTAGCTTGCAGGCCTGAGTCGTTGCGCACGGTCCCCGGGCCCTTTTTCGACGATCCCTGATCGGCGCGCTCTGCGCGGCGGAGGATGCGGCGTTGAACGGGCGGGCGGGCGCCCTACGCTGGACCTCCCATGCGCTGCATTCCTCGCTCCCGTACTCGGCCCCACAGACGAAGACCTGCCCTGCGGCCCTTGTGCTGCGCTCTCGCGTCACTTGCCGCCGCCGGCTGCATCGCCTCCCGTCCCGCGCACGCGCCGGAGCCGATCATCGACGTGCACCTGCATGCGCACCCGCTGGCGTTCTACGGTTCCCCGCCTCCAGCGGTTTTTGCCAATGACCAGGATGTCAGTTGGCCTGCCGCGGATCCGCAGAAGTTCGAGATCGAGACGCTTTTCGGCGGCAGCCACGGGATCGCCGCGCCGACGACCGACGAGAGCGTGCTGAGCGAGACGCTGGAGATTCTGGAGCGCCGCAACATCTATGCAGTGACTTCGGGCCCCCTGGATGTGGTCAGTCGCTGGCGCTCCGCCGCGCCCGAGCGGATCACACCCGCGATTTCCTTCATCCCCGGCGACGGCCCGCCCGACCCCGCCACGATTCCTGAGCTGCGCCGGCAGTTCGCCGAAAAGAAGTTCGCGGTCTTCGCCGAGATCGGCGCGCAGTATCGCGGACTCGCGCCCAGCGATCCCGCGCTCGAACCCTTCTTTGCACTGGCTGAGGAGCTCGACATTCCCGTCGGCATCCACATGGGCGTCGGTCCCCCTGGCGCGCCGTACTGGTCAGACCCGAAGTACCGCGCGCGCTTCGGCGATCCTCTGCTGCTCGAGGATGTCTTGGTGAAGCATCCGAAAATGCGGCTCTACGTGATGCATGCCGGCTGGCCGCTCACGGACAACATGATCGCGCTGCTGTTCAGCCATCCGCAGGTCTACGTCGACATCTCGTGCGACAACTGGAATCAGCCGCGCAAGGAGTTTTACCGCGAGCTGCGGCGATTGGTCGAAGCCGGCTACGGCAAGCGCATCATGTTCGGTTCGGACCAGATGGTCTGGCCAAAGACGATCGAGATCGCAATCGACACGATCGAGTCGGCCGATTTCCTAAGCGCGGAACAGAAGCGCGACATCTTCTACAACAATGCCGCTCGCTTCCTGCGACTCGGCGAATCGGAACAGGCGGCCCAACGCGCGAGGTGAGGACGCACCCAAGGCGCATCCACTTCGCTCGCGGACTACTCGGGGCAGAGAATCCTGAATTGCGGCCCGCGCACGTCGATTTCGATCGGCGTCTGGCCGCGCGAGTCGCCGTCGGCCTGGGCGGCGACGGGTTCGGCGGAGGTAATGCGCACGCGGCGTGCACGGCGGCGCGTAGCTCCCTTCGCGGGCAGACGGCCGAGCACTGCGCGAATGCCGTGCACGAAAAGGTGCCGGCGCGCGGCGCGCTCGAATAGGTAGACCTCCCAGAGACCGTCGCCGAGCTCGCGATCGGAGGCGAGTCGGAAAAGGCCGCCGTAGTTGATCACGTTGCTGACCAGGACCCAGCCGAAGTTGCCGGGCAGACGCTCGCCGTCGAGTTCGACCTCGAGCTTCGGTTCGCGGTAGCTCCACAGCGTTTCGAGCCCGGCCTTGACGTAACTGAGTTTGCTGATCGGACCTCGGCGGCGGCGCTCGACACGACGCACGGCTTGTGCGTCGAACCCGACTCCGACGGCGAGGAAGGACAGTTCGCCGTGAACCACGGCCGTGTCGAGCTTCACGCTGTGTCCGGCGAGGATCGTGCGCGCGGCGCGGCTGGGATCCGCGCTGAGTCCAAGGTCGAGCGCCAGCACGTTCGCGGTGCCGATCGGAAGCACGCCGACCGGCGTGTTTGGATTGCGCAGTCCGCGCAGGACCTCGTTCAGCGTTCCGTCGCCGCCGACCGAGACCACGGCGTCGGCCTGCGCTTGCGCGGCGAAATTCGTCGCGTCGCCGCGGGCGGCTGTGAGGCGCACTTCGACGCGCAGACCAGCCACCTCGAGTTCGCGCGCCAGTGCCTTGGCGAGGTCCGCGCCGCGACCCGCCCCCGAGATCGGGTTGGCGATCACGAGCACGCTCTTCAAGACGAACGGGGATGGGGAGGCTTCGGCCATCGCGAACTGCGGATCGTACGGTTCGTTGCGCCGGATCCGTACGATCAGAGCTCCATGAATGAGCGCGGGTGTCTATTGGTCAGCGGTGCGAGCGGCTTTCTCGGCGCGCACGTGGTCGAGATGGCGGGCCGGGCCGGTTGGCAGGTCGTCGCGCTGGTTCACCACGCGCCGCTTCCGCTGCCCCTGCCCGCGGGCGCGCGCGTCCTGGCGGCTGACCTCACCAACGTGCGCGAACTCGAGCGCCTTTTCGACTCGGCCGCGCCCGTGGCCATGATCCACACCGCCGCGTTATCGCGCATCGCCGATTGCGAGCGCGATGCGAGGCTGGCGCAGGCCGTCAATGTGAAAGCGTCGGGAGAACTCGCGCATCAGTGCGCGGCTCGCGGTGTGCGCTTCGTGCACGTTTCGACCGATCTGGTCTTCGGCGCGGCGCCGGCGCCGAGCGCGGGTTTCGATGAAGACGCGACACCCGCGCCGCTCTCCGTGTATGGCCGGTCCAAGCTCGAATCCGAGTCGGCCGTTCGAAGCGGCGACGCGCGCGCGCTGGTCGTCCGGCTTCCGCTGCTCGTCGGGCCGTCCCATGGACGCGCACTGGGCGCGTCGGACAGCCTCCACGCCGCGATCGCGCGCGGCGAAATTCCTGCGCTTTTCGAGGACGAATGGCGCACGCCGCTCGACGTGCGCTCGGCGGCGCAGGCCTTGATCGAAC